>CALGEM010000079.1 GCA_937881505.1 uncultured euryarchaeote | reverse complement strand
CTTCGACCCGGGTTCAAATCCCGGTACGAGCACTCCCTTTCTTGCTACTTCTTCATTCGGAACTTTGCGACCTGTTTACTGCAATGCAGCCAGGATATTCTCACGACATTTTTCTGCTTGTTTTCTGGTGTCAAAACTCAAACGTTGTTTAGGATTTAATGAGAGAGTATAGTATGTTGGATCATCACTACCACCGAATATCTTTGAAATCCCTAGAGACCTTTCCAAATAAGCCACTTGTGTTGGGTATGAACCGTTTTTGAAATCGGTGATGGTGATGATTGCTTTCTCTGTGGGGTCGAGATAGATGCGCCACCTCGTGATCCACAGAAAACGCTGATGTTCTCTTTTTGAGTTTTGAACGACGTGAACCAACATTATGATCAATAAAACTGGGATTGCAATGATACTAAGGATCATGAAAACAGCACCTCCAATTTCTGAATGAGAGTCTACGGCGACTTCAATCAAGCGGTTTTCTGGTAATTCACCATCGACGCGTGCGATATAATCTAAACAATGTTCAGGGTTCGCTGCATCTAAGGCAGGCCCCCAATAGTGGTCTGAGTAATCAACCTCTATTGTTGAATTTGATTCAACTTCAAAATCAGAGGCACAATGAGGGCATTCAAAGACCGAACCATTCCCTGGTTCAATCTCGACCTCTTCAGCACAATGAGGGCATTCAACCAGCATAGGAGAGAGCACCCCTCTGGGCTGTAAGAAAATTTTCCCGGAATTGCTTGGAGCAATTAAACCGCCTAATCCAGCAAGAAGAAGAGTATAGAAACTCCGAGGACCTGCAAAAGCCATGGGGCTGGAACGAGGTTGGGCGTGGACCCTTCTCATCGTCGCCTTGATGGCTTCTGTTCCTTTGATGCCCCTGTTGGTCAATCAAGGTCAAGAAACGTTTCTTGAAGACCCAATTCTTCAGCCCCAAGAGACCGTGCAAATCACCAGCCAATTCGCCACCTCCAACGGCTTCACGCACACGAATTTGACGCAATCGCCGGCCTCGGGATTGACACAACTTGAACGCCCTCAAGTCTCGTGGACCGCAACCAGTGGCTTTGGCTTGATGTCGATGCGTACCGGTGCCTGTTCAGCCTACCTCCCTTCAACCAACGAAGTGTTCCTCATCGGGGGCCGGGTGGACATTGACCCGTCTCAAACGGGCGATGAAGCCAACACCAAATCCGTTGAAATTTTCGACATGGTCAACAAAACGTGGAACCCATCGGTTGAGGAACTCCAGGAATCTCAACAATACCACGGCTGCGCCGTCATCGGCGACAAAATTTACGCGGTGGGCGACCATCACCCGTTCTCAAACCCGGCCGTTGAAGCCACGGGTTTGGTCCAAGTCTACGACGCCACGGCTGGAAATTGGAGCTATGGAACCAGCATGCCAGGCAACCAATCCGTCGGCCTTGCCGGTGTGGCCAGCCAGGGCGGTATGCTCTACGTCGCAGGGGGCGTGACGGCCGAGGACCGCTCAGATTCCACGGACCGCTTGCTCCGCTACGACCCGGTCAACGACACGTGGACCCAACTCGCCAGCATGAATAACCGACGGCATTCCTTCGACCTCGTCTCGTTCCGTGGCAAACTCATCGCCTACGGTGGCGTTGCCGTTTTCTTTGACCCGATCGCCAACACCACGGTTGAAGAAGAGACCAACCTGACTGAGGCTTACGACCCCATCACCAACACGTGGTCGCAACTTCCCAACGCCACCTATGCTTTCTCGTCCTATGCGGCTACGGTGTTCAACGACGAAATCATCATCCACGGTGGCTACGAAGTTTCGGGCTGGTCGGGGACAGCCAACGACAAAACCTACGGCTATGACCCGTTTGTCAACGACTGGAATGTTCGGGCGACCTTGCAAGTGGGCATGTACGACTCGACCATTGCGTTGGCCAACGACACCCTCGTGTACGCGGGCGGTGACTCAAGCAACACCCGATTCAGCACGTGGAGCATTCAGTACCTGGCAGAAAACGAGTACCACACCAACCCAACCTACCGAGAGGGGTTGCTCACCTCATCCATTCAGGACCTTCGTAGCAACACCGACGGTGCTGCCAGCCTCCTGTGGTTGAATTTCGCTGCCATTGAGCCAAGCGGTACCATGATCGGGCTGCAATACCGCACGGCTTCGTCTCAACAGGGCATCGCCTCCGCAGCTTGGCTTCCAACCACCGTCCCGGTCAACACCTATTTTTCGGCTGGGAACCAGTCGCTGACCGCCGTTTTGGAAGACACGCCCTATCTTCAGTACCGTGTGAAGTACGCCACCAATCGCCTCATGGAATGGGTCACGCCAACCCTGCTGAACGTGACCATTGGCGCAGATACAGCCGCATTCGCATCGCCTCCGCCGGCTTTCATGCAGCCCACATCCTCAGCGGTCAGCGTGGTCACCGAACACCACGCAACAACCAGGGATGGCACCTACACCTTGGCCATGCATCCAACCGATGCGTCGGGCAGTTATGACGCCAATTCAAACTGGCTCACGCTTGAGTGGAACAGCACCACATCCACCTTCAGCATCGACGACCCAGATTCGCTCTTGTTCAACCAACAAGCGAGCGCCGTCCCCGGCGCCCTGACGGCTGACGGCCTGACGATGAACTGGACGTTTTCCCTCAGTGGCGCTCTTCCCACCGACCATCTGAAATTCAAAACAAGCACCCACGCCGAGCGCAACACGACCTTTGTCCATCCCGACATCACCGCAATTGACCGAGACGTCACCGTCACTTTGGAGCAGGTCACGGCTGATGCGTCCAGCCAAGGCGATGCATCGGTTGAACCCGGCGAGGTCTTGCCAGGCAACACGGCGTTGAACCTGACCATTGACCATCGCTTCACCAACAGCGGTTTGCGACTCTTGGGTGGCAACATTGAATGCAGGCTTCATCTTGATTTGCAAACATACGACGAAGATGCGGTTGGCGAGCGTATCTGGTCCAATCAGAGTTCAGAATGGTTCACGCTTCCAGCAGGTCAAGTGGAGCACGCTTTGGTCAATGCACCCGAAGCACTCTCTGGGGAATTGAGCATCTGGTTTGAAGCACGGACAAGCGAGGATTGGGACTTGAACGTGGACTCAACACCGCTCACCTTCATCATCAACGGCGAGGGACCGACCTTGCTCGATGTCACACCCGACCTTGATGCCTACACCAACGAAGAGGTCTATCGGACCGTTTCCTTCTCCTTCCATGATGTGGGCGGTTTCTCAAACGAGACGTTGAGCGCCTACACCTGGCTTGAGGCCCGCGATGACGGCACCAACGGTGGCACCAACGACGGCGTACCTCAGCGAGAAGAATACCAACCTGCCTTGTTTTACACCCACCAAAACGGCAACCTTTGGACCGTGAACGTCACCGTCAACGACACCATCAACGATGACCACCAATGGGGACGGGTGCTGTTGGAAGGCACCGATTTAGCGGGTTACAGCATACCTGTCGTTTCTGCTATAGAAGGACACGCTCGGTGGGAATCCAGAACGCCAACCAAAGGAGCATTGTTGGACTTTGCCCCCACGACCAACCTCCTGAGTGAGACCATGATGCGCCTGGAACCATCCAAAGACATCGGTTGGCGAGTTTCAGTTTCTGACGCCAACGGTTTGGACGACCTCAACGAAGTGCGCATTGAATTGGGCAACGACGAATCACTGGGCGTGAAGTACACGACGCTTGACGACACCTGTTCAACCTTGGATGAACGCCTCTTGCTGTTGCCCAGCGGCTGCGATGTAAGCATCGAGAATGATGTCCTCACGGTTGAGTTCACCGCCACCGTGCAGTGGAGCCTGACCATGGCCGGACTGATTCAAGGCGAGCTCGACGTGCAGGTGAAGGATTACGACGGCACCCAACGCTTTGACTTCACGGAATCCTGGGTGCTCGAGCGAGAGATGGCCATTGAGGTTGAGCGATTGATGGATGAAGAGGGGCCCGTTCAACAAACCCTTTCCGAAGATTCGGTCGTCATGGGTGGCGATGACCTCAACCTGACCGCACGGGTCACCTACCGCTCGAGTCAAACACCCTACTCAGGGGATTTGCGTTTGCGATGGGACGGCTTGTTGCAGGGCGAAGCATGGCGTGGAGGCGAAACGGTCTCCATCGTTGACGGTGTTTTGCAAACGGGTATTCCGACTCCCAAGGAATCTGGCCTCGTCCAAGACATGACGCTCACGCTTTGGGATCCACTTGAAACTGAAATGCTCAGCACCTACGACCTGCCTGTGTTCAAATTGGACGCAGCAGCTCCCGAAATGATGCCCTCGGCCATCACCGATACCATCTCCCGCTACCACCTCGATGATGTGGAAATCGGCGTCAACATCGCTGAAGAACAAGGGTGGTCGACACCGCTTTCCTTGACCTGTCAAATACGGTCCTTTGCACAATCTTGGGAGCCAATCACGCTGGTGCGAAACGCCACGACCGTATTTGATGGCAAAACCATGTTCAGTTTCCGCTACGACTTCAGCGACCTCGGCGACCCCTCAACCCTCTCCGAACAAGCCGACCTCACCTGCTGGGCAAGTGGTGCAGACGATGCAGGTTGGGCGCTGGTTTCCTCAACCGGCAATTCGGAACTGGACCCGTGGCTTGAAGCACCACTCAACAACATTGGACCGGATTTGGCGTTGGAGAATGTTGAATTGGAAGGGGAATTGAAAGCCGGCGAGAAGATTCGCCTTTCCTTTTTCGTCACCAACGGTGGTGAAACGCTCGAAACGCCCTTCAACGCCACGATCGAGTTGGTTCAGGGCGACGAACGGAGCATGGTGGGACGAGCCGTGTTCTACTCCATGGACGCCAACACGGCAAAGTCGGTCAAGCGGTCCTTCACGGCCCCCGAGGGTGCGTGGACCTTGGAAATCACCGTGGACAGCGAAGGACTGATTTGGGAAATCGATGAGACAAATAACGTTTGGAGCCGAACCGTCAGCGATTCCTCCTCCGGCTTTGGCGCCGCCACCGTCATGCTTGGTGGTGGAGGCCTGCTCGCCCTCGTCGGTGTTGGCGTCTTGCTTCGACGACGTGGAGCCGGTGCTGTCGAGGAAGAAAAAGTCGTGGCCGCCTTGGAGGCGACCGGTGCTGCTGAGACGGCGTCAGCAGCGGCCAAACCCCCGGCACAACCTCCAACAAACATTAAAAAAAGAAAAAATATTAATGGAAA
>CALGEM010000078.1 GCA_937881505.1 uncultured euryarchaeote | reverse complement strand
TCAACGGGTGCCATCTCCGGTACACCATCCACCACATCCTCAAGCACTACATACACGGTGACGGCGAGCAACACCGGTGGAAGTGCAACCGCTACGGTCACCATCATCGTGAACGATGAAGCACCATCCATCAGCTACAGTCCGAGTTCGCTTACGCTAACCAAGGGCTCAGCCATGAGCACGGTCACGCCAGGCAACAGCGGTGGGCCGGTGTCGTCCTGGTCGGTTTCGCCTTCCCTCCCCTCCGGTCTTTCTTTCAACACCTCAACGGGTGCCATTAGCGGAACACCAACCACCATTTCCTCGTCGACCTCCTACACGGTGACCGCTACCAACGCCGGCGGCAGCGGTACAGCAACGGTGACGATCCAAGTCAACGATGTAGCCCCGTCGTCCATCACGTACACGCCCAACTCGCTGAGTTTGACCAAGAACACGACCATGACGACGGTAACGCCAACCACAAGCGGTGGCGCTGTTACTGCATGGTCAATTTCACCCTCGCTCCCGTCCGGTCTTTCCTTCTCGACGTCCACCGGTTCCATTTCAGGTACACCAACGACCACGAGTTCATCCACTTCTTACACGGTGACTGCCAGCAACACCGGTGGAAGTGCAACGGCCATCGTCACCATCGAAGTGAACATCGCTGCCCCGTCGTCCATCACCTACAGCCCGAGTTCGCTGACCTTGGCAAAGGGCGTTGCCATGACCACGGTCACACCGACAACCAGCGGTGGGCCGGTGTCCTCTTGGTCGATTTCGCCATCACTCCCGAGCGGTCTTTCCTTCAACACGTCGACCGGTGCCATTTCAGGAACACCAACGACCATCACGTCTTCTACGACCTACACTGTTACAGCGAGTAACACCGGCGGTAGCGCCACGACCACCGTGTCCATCGTCGTCAACGATGCACCGCCGTCGGGTGTCACCTACAGCGGCAGTCCGTTTACGCTTACGAAGGGCACAACCATGACCTCGGCAACACCGTCCGTCGGTGGCGGAACCGTCGTCAGTTGGTCGATTTCCCCGTCGCTACCAACCGGACTTTCCTTTGACACCTCCACCGGTACCATCAGCGGTACGCCAACGGCTGAGGCGGTTAACGCAACTTACGAGATCAACG
>CALGEM010000077.1 GCA_937881505.1 uncultured euryarchaeote | reverse complement strand
ACTTGCGATTCCCTCATCACGAGGCAGAAATCTGTCAGGGTGAGTGCCACACCGGGCATTCGCCCGTGGTCCACCACTGGTTGCACAATGGTTTTGTCAACATCGATGGCGAAAAAATGAGCAAATCCCTTGGCAATTTTTGGACCATCCGCGACATCCTCACGAAAGTAGATGCCATGGTGCTGCGCTTTGCGCTCATCAACGCTCATTACCGCTCGCCCATCGACATGAACGAAACGCTGCTCAACGACGCCGAACGGAATTACAACCGCCTGTTGGAATGCTACGTCGCTTCGCTCAAAGCGAGGGAACAACCTTCTCCAATCGCGCTTCCAAACCCGGACCCCGCCTCCTCTCTCCCGCTGGCACGGTCGCTTGGACTGCTCGAGAAAATGGGCGAAGGTTTCGCCAAGGCGATGGATGACGACTTCAATTCAAGAGAAGCGGTGGCCAAAGTGTTGGGCATGGTGCGAGAAATCAGCAAGGTGCTCGGCACGGAAATGGAGGCCGCTGACCGAAACGCCTTCGCTCACTACGCCGTGGATTTGCTCGAGGAAACGGCCGGGCGCGTGTTGGGTGTCTTACCTCCTCAGGATGTGGCATTGGCCGAACCTGAAGAAGACCCGAGGAAAGCAGAAATCGCCGATGAGGTTGAAGCGCTGTTGCTTCAACGTGGCGAGGCCAGAGCGAACAAGGATTGGGCGCTCGCTGACCAAATCCGAGACCAACTCAACGCCTTGGGCGTGGTGGTCACCGATACCGCTACGGGCCCCGAGTGGGACCTTGCGTGATCACTCGCTCTCATCTGCAGGAGGCGCCATCGGTGGTGGAGCCGGAACAAAGGCGTTGGTTGCCGTGGCAGCGGCCTCTTGCTCGTCCCACATTTTTTCGATTTGAACTTCAGCAGCCAAGGCGTCTTCACCGCCGCGGGATACCAAGTAGAGCGCGACCAACATGATGGCGATAAGGCCGATGAGCGCCATCAGTGCTTGGTCTTCAATATCGTCTTCTTCGGCTTGCGAGGTGTCAACGGGTGGTTCGGTGTTACCCGAGTTGCCCGAATTATCGGTGTTGTCCGTTGCGTTGGTGTTGTCGGTGGTGTCCGTGTTTCCGTTGTTGCCCGTGTTGCCTGAATTATCGGTGTTGCCTGAGTTCCCGTTGTCACAGGGTGGTTGCGTACCGTCATCACATGGCTCCGGTTCCGGCTCTTCAACCACTTCGAAATCGGTCACCGCAGCAAGCGTTTCAGCGCGGTCGTAGTAGCGGTCGTAGAGCAAGGACATGTCCCACTGGAAGTTGGCCGTTCCCGAATTGTTGAGGACGTTGAAGTAGCGTTCATCGCCGTAGGTGTACCACGGGTCGAGGCCGACGTAGGTCATGTCTCGGGTCACGCTGTCAAAGTCATTGGCATCCCCAAAGGCAGCCGTCATTTCTTCAACATCAAAGCGCATGGCCATCGTCAAGTTCTCGACGATGCTGCTCCACGATTGAGCGCCGTCGGGGGCGGCGAGGAAGGTCACGTCGACGGCCTTGCCGAACTTACCTGCTGGTTCAATGTCGTTCCCTTTCAAGCCCGCCATGAGGTCTTCATCACCGTAGACCGCTAAACCACCGACGACCGTCAAACGAACGTCCGGGTCGATGGCGTTGATGAGGTTCCTGTAGGGGTTGGCATGGATGTTGTCGATGACGACCAGGTCTGCGGCCTTACCTGCTTCCAAGGTACCGACT
>CALGEM010000076.1 GCA_937881505.1 uncultured euryarchaeote | reverse complement strand
GGGTTTCACAAGCCATCCTTCCAGACTTGCCCCCATCTCGCAGAAATCATGCGAATCACCGACCCTCGTTGGCCTGCGGTTCGTGAATTGGCTCGGACCTTGTTGCGAACAGAGGCCTTGGTCGTCGAAGGCCCTCCTTGGTTGGAATCTTTGGTTCATCAGATGAACATACGATTGGGGGACATTCAACCGTCCAGAACACTGTTTCCAACTTTTGAATCTACATCCCAACATCGTATATCCCTTCGCTCAACGACCAACGACCAAACATTGGCACAATGCAGTGCAGAAGAACCACCTCTTGACGTTGTTTGGCTCCCCATGGAAACCGAGGACGGATGGTCGGCCATTTGGGGTGTTACTGTGGACCTGCTCGACGCTGGCTATCCTGGTTGTTTGGGTTGCGGTGGGCCACACACTGAAGGGGAATGGGACGAACATGGCAGTCGGCAAAACATGGGTAAATCTACGAATTGACCTTCATGAAATGTCACATTTCATGCGCACGAGAAAAGGCATCCAGAGGTCAAAGGAGGGTTCAAGTATGGTCGTCGGTGCGCTTTCATCATATGTCCATCGTCATCATTGCTGAGAAACCCAGTGTTGCCGAGGACCTTGCCAATGTCCTAGGTGTTGGGAAAAAAACCGATACTCACTGGCAAAGCGATGACATCATTATCACGTGGGCCATTGGCCATCTTCTGGAACTGAAGTACATGGACGATTACGACGAGGCGTTCAAAAATTGGAGAAACACCATCGAGCGCCTCCCGTTTATTCCCGATTCTTTTCAGTACAAGCCAAAAGGCGGACGAGCCAAGAAGCAACTCTCTGCCATCATGAAACTCATCAAAGACAAATCCGTTACGGAAATTGTCAATGCTTGTGACGCAGCCCGAGAAGGTGAACTCATTTTCCGCACCATCGTTGAACACTCCAAAGTCAAAACACCGACATCCCGCATGTGGATGCAATCAATGACCTACGACGCCATGCTTCAAGCCTTTGAACGTCGAGAATCGGGTGAAAGTTACCAAGCGCTCAGTGATGCGGCATACTCTCGTTCCCGAGCCGATTGGATCATCGGCATGAACGGCTCCCGTGTTGCCACCCGCCTGCCACAAAACAGAGACCGTTCCGCAAACTCACTCGGAAGGGTGCAAACCGCCACGCTGGCGTTGGTGGTTGACCATGAACTCGAAGTCTTATCCCACATTCCTGTTCCCTATTGGCAACTCAACGCCACGTTCTCAGCAGGAGACGCAACATGGACTGCTCGTTGGGAGCGAACAAACCACAAGGACGACCCAGAGCGGCCAGAATACAAAGCCCATCGCATCATGGACGTGGCCGAAAAAGAAGCCATTGAAGCTCTATTGGCGGCCGATGGAGCATTTTCCACTCAGGAAAACGAGCGAACCAAGAAAGAACAACCACCGTTGAATTTCGACCTAACAACTCTTCAGAAAAGGGCCAACAGTTTGTGGTCTTGGTCCGCCAAGCGCACATTAGGCGTGGCACAAGACCTCTATGATAAGTTCAAACTGACCACCTATCCTCGAACCGATTCGAAGCACCTGCCCGAGGATATGCATGAAACCGTAGCAAAAACACTGGACAATCTCGGCGGACAATCCGAATATAACGAGCATGTGAAGCGGTTGCAAAGCGATGGATTGTCCAATGCCAAGCGGAATTTCAACAACTCAAAAGTTTCTGACCACTACGCCATTGTACCGACAGGTCAATCGCCTCCTGTGAATTTTGGTGGCGACCATGCCAAGCTCTACGACCTTATCGTACGAAATTTTCTTGCTTCATGGCACCCAATTGCTGAATGGACCGTCATCAAGCGAGTCTCCACAAAATCCGGCCATCAATTCGTTAAGGAAGTTGAACAACTGGCAACAGCAGGTTGGCGAGCCGTGGTTCCAAAGAAAGACAAAGTCCCAGAAGGATGGGGACAACTGCCGAGCAACCCGTGTGATACGACCTTGAGCGATCATGAATTCTCAGAGGAGAAAAGCAAGCCCAAAAACCGACTCAAGGAAGCAAGTCTCCTTCAGTTGATGGAACACGCTGGCAAGCACATCGAAGACGATGAACTCGCAGAGGCCATGAAAGAAAAGGGACTTGGTACGCCCGCCACACGTGCGGATACAATTGAAAAACTCCTGGGCAGAAACTACATTCGTCGTTCCCGAAACGGGACCATCAGTGCATCACCTCATGGTATCCGCATGATTGATGTCCTGCGAAGAATCCCTGTTGAATGGATCACATCACCTGAACTGACAGGAGATATGGAAGCCTCACTTCTCGCTGTTCAACGAGGCGAAGAGCCCATGGCCGCTTACATGGATAAAATCATTCAACAAACCCAGACCATGGTGGAACGCATCCGAGACCACGATAGGAACACCCTGTATTTGGATGAACCAAGCCTCGGTGCATGCCCTGCTTGTGGCGGGGAAGTGAAAGAGAACGCACTGGCCTACCAGTGTGAACACAACGAAGGACGAGACAAAGGCTGTGCCTTTGTGTTCTGGAAGGACACCTCTGGGCGCTGGTTTGACAGGACGACGGCCTCGCGTTTGTTAGAAGCGGGCGAACTTGACGACCTTCATGGCTTCTTCTCACAGGCAGGTGAGGGCTACGATACATCGGTTGTCCTTGCAAAAGATGGCAAAGTGGCGAGTAAAGGCGCCGCAGGCGGTGGCGCAAGCGAAGACGATGAAGTGCTGTGCCCCTGCCCGGTGTGTGACCATGGCTCCATTCGCATCACGCCTTCTGCCTATAATTGCGATAATCCAGATTGCAAATTCAGAGGTATGCAGAACGTGATGTGCAAGCGACCCATCACACCCGAGGAAGCAAAACCTATCTTCACCGAAGGGAAATCTGTACTGTTGGAAGACTTTACCTCTCGCAGGAATCGCCCATTCAGTGCCTTTTTGATGCTGGATAAGAATCGCGTTTCCTTTGACTTCCCGCCCCGGGCAGCAGCAGCTGATGCAAAGCGATTCCCCGTTGAGCCGGGTGTGGTCGCCGTTTGTCCAAAAACCAAAGCCAACATCATTGAAACCGAGACGCATTATACAACCGAGGATTCATCAACCAATTGCAAGATTCACATTGAACGCTGCATCTCGAAGCGCGACATCACCCGAGAAGAAGCGAAGACCCTCATCGAGACCGGTTCCCTGGGCCCGTTTGATGATTTCATTTCTAAGAAAACAAACAACCCGTTCTCTGCGACACTCTATCTGAAAAAGAACCAGTCGATAGGGTATAAATTTGCAAAACGTTGACCGTTGGCCATTCGCTAAAGGAAGGTTGAAACAATACCTTCCACAGGCAAAAGCATGGACAAGCACGACTACGATGTCATCATCGTCGGCGCTGGTCCCGTTGGTGGGCGTGCTGCTACCCTCCTCGCTGGCGAAGGCTTGCGAGTCTTGATGTTGGAAGAGCACAAAGAAATTGGCCGTCCTTTTCAGTGTGCAGGACTGGTCACGCCTTCTGCCATGGACGCCGTTGGCGCTCATGAAACCGTGCTGCAAGAGGTGGACGGTGCATTAATTCACGGCCCGAGCGGCACATTGGTCCCTGTTGGTACCGATGGCAAATTGAGAACCTACGTGGTTTGCAGAAAGCGGTTTGACCAATTCGTTGTTCAGCAAGGCATGGAAGCAGGAGCATCGCTTTGGCTTGACAGTGTGCCGCTCAGTGCAACCACCGATGAGACGGGCGTTCAACTCCTTGTTCGGAAGGGAGGTGAAGAGCGAAGTCTACGATGCAAATTGTTGGTGGGTGCTGACGGAGCCCATAGTTGGACTCGCCGGATGTTCAAAATGGGGCGACCAAAGGAACTGATGATCGGTTTTCAAACCGAAGTGGTCGGTTACGAGGGTAGAGAGCGATGGCTGGAGATGTACAGCGGTTCGAGCATCGCACCAGGTTTCTTCGCTTGGGTGATCCCTTCTGGATTTGGGACCCACCGCATCGGTTTGTGGTCTACAGCAGACCGACTCAACGGTCGCAGCATTGAATCCTGTTATCAGGATTTAATGGACCACCCATTGTGGAAGGAACGATTTGAGAAAACATCAGAAATTGCCCGATACTGCGGACCTGTACCGTCCGGCATGGTGAAAAAACCAGTGAAGAACAGGGTGATGTTATTGGGTGACGCTGCAGGCATGGCCAAGCCCACCACGGGTGGAGGTCTAGGTCCGGGTTTTCAACAAATCCAATGCATCCTCACCCCTCTGGTGAACGCCATTCGTGCAAACCAACTGGATGAGGCACACCTCAAAGCCCTCACCAAACAACCTTGGAACACTATGAAGAAAGAACAAGACAGAGCCCGCACCTTGCGGAACTTGTTGGTAAGTGACTGCACGGATGAAGTGCTTGACAAACATTTCATCAATTTCGCACATCCAGACACGCTCAGCCTCATCAATTCGATTGGAGACATCGAAAAACCCGTGCCGCTCGGCATGGCGCTGTTGAAACAAGTCCCTGCTTTTCGCCCCCTTGCCCTCAAAGCGGGCGTTCGGTTGCTGTTGTCATGAGGTGGTTGCGTGAAACCTCTCTATGAACAGCACCGGGTACGATATCCACCCTTTGAAGCCGCAAGGTGGGAGGCTGATGCACTCCCCATTGCTACCCGTCGGTTTTCATTGGGAGAGTATGCCACGAAGGAAGAGGCTAAGGAAGCCCTGTGCGGAGAAAATCCAGCATTTCGATTGGGAAGTGAGAGCGAATGGCTCATGGAACGAACTTTCCTTTACGATGGTCAACAACTTGACATTGAGATCACAGAACCAGCACTCGAAGACGCATCCTACGTTCGCCTCATCAAACGACAGCGCAGAGGTTGGTACCTCATTCCAAATCCAATTCACAACATTCTGCGCTCGTTCATCAACGGTGTTGTTATCGTTCTCCTTGTTTGCCTGTTTTACCTTTTCATCTCTCCCGTCTTGTTATTCTTCAACTTACCAGTCTACGGCTTAGAGACGGTTCGCTGGGGTCTGTTGGATTATCCGGCCTTGGCCGTGTTTGTTGTTCCACTCATCTTTGCTCCACTGCTATTACGAATTGCGGCGAACCTAGTGGAATTGCGGCGACAAAATCTCTTTTTGAAAAGAAACTTGACCACGCCCATCATTGAATTTTCTCAGCCTAGCATAGCAGATGCACCCCTCGAAATGATGGTCTCCTTCCCGGAGTGGGATGATTCGTGGAACCATGTAGACGCCATCTTGAGAGTGGGTGTTCTTCCACCTTCAAGGGAAGTGCTCCTCGAAACGCTTGAGAGACAACCAAATCGTCAACCTCCCCCAGGTCTGTCCACTGAACTTCCACACCACTGGGAAATCGGTTTGGATGACGGCACAGCGGGTGGTGAGGATGCACCAATGGAACTCAAGGAAGTGAAAGGCGGCCTGTATCTCCGGCCCATGCGCATCATGGTCCAGGGTGAACCTCAACGATGGGAGAAAGGGAAACCACTCAAACTCGAACCACCCCAACCAGCATGGCCTGGTTCAGTGAACTCCGACCTGTTGCGAATCCACTGGGAGTGCATCTTGAGAATTGACCGAACGCATGGTGGCGCCCTGCTGTGGGTACAACCACTCAAGGTGGCACACTCCACAAAGCACGTAGCACTCACCACCCTGCCTCTCCACGATGGGCGCTCAGAACTTGACATGAGTTAGACAACACATTGAAGGACAGCCCAGCGAAGGGAGTTTCATGGATACTCGCCGATGGTCTGCTGTCATCTTGGTCGCCATCATGGCCCTTGCAGGATGCCTTGGGGCGACCGAACCTGTTCCCGAGGTTGAAGAGCCCACCGTCAAGACCTACTCCCTTGAACCCACTTGGATTCTCTCGCCAACCGATTCACAACTTGGTGAGGAACTCACGTATGTCCTCGGCATTACTCAAGAAGGTGAAGGAACATGGACGATTGGTGCAACGGTTCTACAGCCAAATTTTTCCCCTCTTGCCGACCTTGCTTGGACAGAAATTGACAATGGATATCAACTCAAATTTACGCCCCTTGAAACGGGTGAACACATCATCTCCATCACCATCGAAAACGATGGAGAAACAGAACTTGCACCTAGCCTGAACCCGTTGGTGTTGGCGGTCAACGTCAATCCCCCAAATGAGCCTGCCCCCATTCTAACCGTACCAAATCGGATGGTGCTCGAGGAGCCAAATGTGATTTGGTTTGAAGGCAGCGTAAGCCATCTCTATGTTGATTCATGCACGGTCTCCTACAGCATTACCGACGGCAATGAGGGAACCATGGCCTTGAACGAAAACGGAGGATGGAAGTTCATGATGGATTTCACTGAAGCCACGAGTTCGCACACGATAACAACCAGCGCAAATTGTGGCCGTTTCAGCAGCTCCAGTGATACCGCTACGACGCAAGTGATCATTGAGGGAGCAGGGGATGATGAGGACGGGGACGGCATCCAAGATGTGTACGACCGCTGTCCATCGGGCATTGGTGAGAGCGAAGGGTGGAAATCATCACCAACAACCGACGGCGACCAAGACGGGTGCAGAGATATTGACGAAGACGATGACGATGACAATGACGGCATCATCGATCAACACGATCTCTGTGCTGGATCTTACGGATGGGTCAGTACGCCATCTGCCGACTACGATTACGATGGTTGCCATGACACAAATGAGGACGATGACGATGACAACGACGGCGTAGAGGATGTGGAAGATTTGTGCCCCGTTGGTCGCAAAGGATGGTATTCAAACAGATACAGCGATTGGGACAAAGATGGATGCTCTGACCTTGACGAAGACGATAACGACGATAACGACGACCATCCAGACGGTGATGATGCATGCGAGAAAGGAGTCTTGAATTGGATTTCCAACACCACAACGGATTGGGATAACGACGGATGCCAAGATATGTCTGAAGATGAAGACGACGATAACGACGGTGTCGACGACGTCAACGCAACCGGCGACCAACTTGACCGGTGCCCACAAACACCGCTCAATGCCACCAATGTGGACGAATTTGGATGCGCTGCAATACAGAGAGACTCCGACAACGATGGTGTAAACGACCACCTTGACCAGTGTGAAGGTACGCCTCAAGGTTTGCAGGTCAACGGCGTGGGTTGTGCAGACATTGACGGCGATGGTGTGTTTGCCAACGTCGATACTTGTGCAGACTCTCCTGCTCGTTGGAGCGTTGATGCTAACGGTTGTGCCGTGGTGCAATTACCGGTGGGATGGACATCTGCTTCAAGCCTCAACGGACCAATGCAAGCCGTGCCACAATTCAGCTTCCCCACCTTAAACGGGACCTTTAATTTCCAGAATCGTTGGACGGGCCACGATGTCTACTTTTTCATGTTCAAATACACCGATTCAAGCGGTAATAGCAACGCCGCAACGTGGGGACAAAACCCCGGAAAGTTCATCCGAAATTTACCTGCAAATACACATCTCTTCTACGGTTCATTTGACAACTCCTACCACAACGATGTCATCCAGCAGCGCAACGCAGTCCTTGCGGGATTATCAACCAGCGAAGAGGCCCATTGGGACAGCCGGATACACTACATTGACATCGATGCAAGCAACCTTGGCGGTGGATTAGGCAACATGATTTACTCGTTCAACAATCCGCGCTACATGGGCATTGACCGATTCCAACTCGCAAGGGAAACGGGTTCACTCTATGCATGGACGAGCCAATCCAATGACCCCTTCCACCTTTCACACGAACCTAATCAATGGGTTGCAGAATTTCCAACCAAGATTCGCGAACAAGATCCT
>CALGEM010000075.1 GCA_937881505.1 uncultured euryarchaeote | reverse complement strand
TTCTTTCCGCTTTTCAGGTCCCGATGTCCGGGCATGGCTGGAATCCATTGCTACGCAGAGGGTCACCTCCATTGAACCTCCACGATGTGCTTACACCCATTTCCTCGACGAGGAGGGATTCCTCATTGACGACATGATTTTTGCCGTGGTCAGCGAAACAGAAATCCTTGGCGTTCCCAACGCATCAATGATCGATGTCATGTGGTCCTGGTTCTCCAAGCACCTGCCGAAGGATGGTTCAGTGGTCATGGAAAACCTCTCACCAGCCACCTCCATCATGGCGCTACAGGGGCCGAATGCCAAGCAAATTCTCGACGGGGCCATGGGTGAAGGTCAACATGTTGGCCGGTTCAAGTGGCGAGCGCTGACCGAGAACAGCCTCGGGACCTCAGGTTGGATTCAAGGGACTGGCTACACCGGTGAGGCCGGCTACGAAATCTTCGTTCCAAACGAGGAAGCTGCACCTCTTTGGCGTGCTTTGGTTGCCAATGGAGCGACACCTGTGGGCCTGGGTGCGAGGGATACACTGCGTCTTGAGAAAGGCTACCTGCTTTCGGGTGTTGACTTCTGTTCACCCTCGCTTTCTGAAGATGATGACGGTTTCCTTGCTCGGGATTCTTGGGAAACCAACGTTCCGTTCGGGCTGGACTTGAATCACGAATTCATTGGAAAACATCGGGTGCTGAGCCACGACCCTGCCGATGAGCGCTGGTGGGGTGTCAAATACTTGGAGAAGGGGCCGCTTCCTCGTCCAGGAAAAGATGTGACGTCTCTCAACGGCGAGCCCATCGGCCGACTCTCATCGGGTGCGCCCTCGCCAAGTCTCGACAACACCGGCATCGGTATTGGCTATCTGGCCAACGTCAAGGAAGGCGACGAGGTGTTGGTCGTTGCCAGTCCTCGGAAATCGGTGCGGGCCGTTGTCGTTCGCCCACCGTTTTACTGAATCATCGCAAAAACTTCGTCCATGGCATCCAGCCAACGCTGGCGCTCACGCTCACCGCTGGCCGTCAATTCAACCACCCGGTCCTTGAGTTCAAGCAAGGCTTTGCCGATGGCTTCCTCTTCTCCCCAAGGTGCTGCCAAACCAAGGCCTTCCGTTTGGGCAACATCGCCCATCAAGCAGTCGTCATTGACCAGACTTGGAATGCCTTGAGCGGCTGCATCAAACATCTTCACCGGGAGTGCGCCTTGCAGAATGTTGCCTCGTAGGGGCGAGTACATCGCATACATGACATCGACTTCACCCAGAAGTTCGGGAAGTTCATCGTGGTCGTACGGACCGCTTACCTCGGCCTCCAAGGTGCCATTTTCGACCTCCTCCATCAGCATCGTACGCACTTTGGCCGCCATGGTGCCATCCCCGGCAACACGGATTTTGGGTCGGTCGTGAGGAGGCAAGGACTTCACCGCTCGAACAAGCAGGTCAAAGGCTTTGATATCCCGTACCCGTCCAATGTAGCCTACGGTCCAGGTGTCTGTTGGGGGTGTTTTTGCAGCCGCAAACGGCGGCATGGGGCGATTTTCCACAACATGCCCGTCCAGTCCATGATGTTGTAACCACTCCAAAAATCCCCGAGCCTTGCCGCCGCCGAGTTGTGCGCTTGAGGTGATGATGGTCGTTGCTTGTTTTGCTCGGTTAAGCATCCGCTTCTTCATCTGGCCGCTGACACCTGCACGGATTCTTGATTGGGGTGCTGCGTAGCGAATCCACGTATGCTGGAGGTCGTGCATGTCGAACACGAACGGTACATTGTGTGATGCTTTGAGGGCGCAACCCACGCGAAGTGTGTCGGCGTCGTGGCAATAGACCAGTGCCGGCGCATCGTTGGCCAATGTTCGAACAACCTTTTGCTGGAATCGGCGTATGCCACGATAGGTGTTGATGGTTCCACCGTAGGCCACCGGACCGAGCCGGTACCGCATGATGCGGACACCGTGGTGGTTTTCGCTCATGGGGTGTTGTTCTTCGCGGTCAAATGCGTGGACGGTGACGGTGTAGCCGGCCTCTTGCATCCAGCGAGCGTGCCGCAACACACGAGGGTCCGGAGCACACGCGTTGGTGACCACCATCGCCACTCGGACCATGCTCCTCGCACGGCCTTTCTTGTCATAGGCTGTTCCCTGTGTTCAGGTGGTGCGAAGCAATTCATTATGAGCGGAGCGCGTATGGATTTTCACATACCCAATCGCTTGGAGTGTGTTCATCATGGTCGACCAACTACCCAACAGGGGCCGAGAAGCGGAAATGCTGAAGGAAATGGGCCTTCAATCCATGGAGGATTTGTTTTCAGACATCCCTGCTGATGTTCGTTTCAACGGCGAATTGCCACTGCCTGCACCCCAATCTGAGGAGGAGATTCTCAGCGATGCACGTCGCTTGCTCGGGTCAAACACAGCCATGGGAAGTCGTCCCTCGTTCCTCGGTGCGGGTTTGTACCGAAATTACGTTCCAGCCTCGGTGTTCCAACTGGTCACTCGTGGTGAATTTTTGACCGCCTACACGCCGTACCAACCCGAGGTCAGCCAAGGCATGCTTCAGGGTATGTGGGAATTTCAGACACTGGTCTCCGAACTCGTCGGTCTACCCATCGCCAACCTTTCCCTCTACGATGGTTCAACCGCTGCCGCCGAAGCCCTGACCTGTGCTGTGCGAGTTCACAACCGAAAAGCGACCCAACCCGACACCGTTTACGTCTCTGCTCTGACCCCACCCGACAAGCTCTCCGTCATGCACAATTATTGCCAAGGTGCCGAAATTGACATCCGATTCATCGCCCACAACGACGACGGCACCTTGGACCTCGAAGCACTCAAAGCCGCCGCCGGCTCGTGCGGTGTCTACCTCGAACAACCCAATCCCTTGGGCGTCTTGGACGAAGGCTTGACGTCCGTGAAGGAAATCATCGGTCCCAACACAGCGCTCATCGTCGGCGTTCAACCCGTCTCCTTGGGCGTGGTGGAAGCACCCGGCCACTACGGCGCCGACATCGTCGTCGGTGAAGGTCAACCACTGGGCAGCCCGGTCACCGGCGGTGGCCCGTTGTACGGTATCTTTGCCTGCACCAAACCCTACCTGCGCTTGATGCCCGGTCGCATCGTCGGTCGCTCGATTGACGTCGATGGGAAAGAGGCGTACTGCTTGACGCTCTCCACACGAGAGCAACACATACGTCGACACCGTGCAACCTCCAACATCTGCACCAATGAAACGCTCATCGCTTTGATGGGGGCCATGCACATGGCGCTTCTGGGTCCGGATGGGCTACGAGATTTGGCCCACCGGAACATGATGGCCTGTCAAAAGGCCAAGGAGGTGCTCGCGCAGACCCCTGGCGTGCGGGTTGTTCACGACGCTCACCACTTCAACGAATTTGCCATCGAAGTGCAGGGCTCCGCTGCTGAATGTTTGGCTTACCTCGACAGCAACGGCATCATCGGAGGATTGGACCTCGCTCGCTGGTACGAAGGAACCACCAACCAAATTCTGGTCACCACCACCGATCAAACGACGCTTCGGGACATCGAAGCCTTCTCCGCCCAATTGGCCATGTGGTCGTCCCATTCGGGGGTGAGCGCATGAGCCACCTCTTCAACCACAACGGCGCTGAAAACACGGGATACAGCCAGCCCGCTCCGCTCAGCAGCCAAAGCAAACCGGTCGTCCCAAAGGGACTGGTTCGCAAAGCAGCTGCTCGCTGGCCTCGCCTTTCCGAACCCGAAATGGTACGCCATTACACATGGCTTTCCAAGCGAAATTTCGGTATTGATACCGGCTTTTACCCGCTCGGCTCGTGCACGATGAAGCACAATCCGAGGGTCAACGAAGTCATTGCCCAACTCCCGGGTATTGCCGACATTCACCCGCACCAACCCGAGCATCACCTGCAAGGCTTGCTCTCGATTTTCTACGAGATGCAACACATGCTCGAGGTCTGTGCAGGCATGGACCAAGTCACTCTCCAACCCGTGGCAGGTGCCCAAGGCGAGTTTACGGCCGTTCGTTGCATTCAGGAGTACTTCCGTCTGCGTGGAGAAGACCAGCGAACCAAGGTCATCGTTCCTGATTCGGCTCACGGCACGAACCCCGCCAGTGCTGCCATGTCCGGTTTTGAGATTGTTGAAATCCCCAGTCTCGAGGACGGTCGAATGGATTTGGATGCGCTTGCAGCGGTGGCGGATGAAACCACAGCGGCGATGATGATCACCAACCCCAATACCCTGGGCTTGTTTGAAGCGGACATCAAAGCAGCCAGTGAAATCGTCCACAAGGCCGGCGGCCAGATGTATTACGACGGGGCGAACTTCAACGCCATCCTCGGCATCACCTCGCCCGGATTGATGGGCTTTGATGCCGTTCACTTCAACCTCCACAAGACCTTCTCCCAACCCCATGGTGGTGGCGGTCCCGGTTCAGGCCCCATCGGTGTGAAAGCTCACCTCGCCCCCTTCTTGCCCGGTCCATTGGCGGCACGCCGCTCACCAACGGCGGACGAATTACCGCAATGCGTTGACGAGCATTGGTACCACTGGGAGCAACCCGAACACAGCATCGGAAAGGTGCAACAGTGGCACGGTAACGCTGGGGCCGTCATCCGCTGCTGGGCCTACTACCGAAGGTACGGTTCCGGCCTCAAAACGATGTCCGAGCACGCCGTTCTCAACGCCAATTACCTCCGTCACGCCATCCACCGGGAGGCCAAGAAAGCCGGCGTCGACCATCTCTTTGTCGATGGCGCAGAAACCGATGTCGCCAAGCACGAGTTCACGCTCTCAATGCAGCCAGCGAAGGAAGCCTTGGGCATCTCCGCCATGGACGTCGCCAAAGGTTTGCTTGA
>CALGEM010000074.1 GCA_937881505.1 uncultured euryarchaeote | reverse complement strand
TTCCCTCATCGTGTCCTTCCTCGTGCTCTTCATGTTGACCCGACGCATCATGCCCGCCATCATCGTCCTCTTCCCTGTCGGTATCGCTTCTCTTTGGGTGGTGGGCTCAATGGCGCTCATCGGTCTCAAGTGGAACGTTTTGACCGTGATGGTGACGGCGTTGACGTTGGGTATCGGTATTGATTACTCCATCCACATGTGGCGTCGCTTTGAGGTCGAACTGGCCAAACGAGGCGACCATTGGGGCGCGCTAAGAGAAGCCATTGACACCACGGGTGTGGCGCTGATGCTCAGTGCGACCACGACCATGGCAGGTTTTGCCGTTCTGTTGTTCTCACCGATGCCCATCATCCAGGATTTCGGTTTGATCACCGCCATCACGGTGTTGTTCTCGCTCGTGTTGGCGTTGATGGTGTTGCCAGTCTTGGTGGAGTTGGCCGCACGTGGCCAAGAGAGCATAAGCGAGGAAGAAAGCGCTTAGACCACGTCCAAGGACTGAACGATATCGTCCATGACGAGGCCCTGTTCGCGAGCGACCAAGGCGTAAGCCATCCAAGGGGTGATGAGGTGGAAGGCCCGCGTCTTCCGCTCAGCTCTTCGTTGGAGTTCGTCCAAGTCCAACCCGCTCTGACGGGCAATGAACCTCGCTACTCGCTTGGTCAACCTCGCTCTCGGGTCGTCGCTGAGTGCTGGCTCCTCACCAAGAGAAGGTGGTGATATGACGGTCTGAGATTTGGCCGCAACCGGCGCAGGCGTAGTGGGTGCGGTTGGCGCAGGGCTGGCCTCAGAGGAGGAGGCAGTGGCTGAAACAGGGCTCAACAGGCGGTTTGGTCGAGGAAACCAGCCAAAGGGTACCTCAACCTCGCCGAGCTCAACCGCAAGATGTAACTGGCCGTTTTCAGACTTCAGCCAACCAGCGTTGAGCAAGGCGTTCACCACGTCTTCTGCCTCGTGGGGAGCAACCCACTCCATATCGAAGGAGAACATGCGTTCAACATCGGCTTGAGGAATAGTAGTAAGTGGATAAGCTGTGGCTGTACCTGAAGTAGCGAAAGATTGAGTGCCACCAGGTGTATTAGAAGATGTTGGCATAGCAAAGTATGCCGGTGCAGTAGCTGTAGCTGCATTAAAAGTACAAGTTCCTATTGTTTTAAAAGCATCA
>CALGEM010000073.1 GCA_937881505.1 uncultured euryarchaeote | reverse complement strand
GGTCCACTTCTCACAACACCTGTCGTTTCAGCACACGCTGAACCAAGCGGCGTAACATGGCCACTGCAGGGAAGTAACGACACCGGGTGGGTCACCTTGGACGCTGTTGGAGCGGTTCCAGAAACGGGCCAACGAGCGAGCGCTGATTGGGAATTGGCCTTTGCACCCGGTGCCGAATTGTCCAACGTCACCCTCGAAATCCGTGCCAGCGGCCAAGACGGTTTGACCATTGAAGAGCCACAACTCGTGATTAACGGAATGGGGACCTCGTTGTTTGATTGGCGAGGCCTCGGCGTACTGGGCGAAGCAGGCGGGTTCACCACCGGCGGCACCTACAGCGGCCGACTCAACCCCAACAGCAATTCGGGTGCCGGGTGGGATCTGCCATCCGACGCTGAAATCACGAAGATGGTCATTGAAGCTCTGGCTCCAGCCGACCCCTTGGTTTCCTTGACGCCGTTTGATGTTGATATCCACGACCATGTCGTCAATCCTGACACCGGTCTGCTCTACATCGCTGTCAACGACCAACTCTACATTCTCCACGCCAGCAACAACCCGAACATCATCGACGTGTACGATTACTCAAACGAGGGCGGTGTGCTTGACATGGTGATGGACAGCAGCACCGGTGTCCTTCACCTGCTGCTTGCGGACGGTACCTTCCGCGCCCTCTTGACCACCGACAGCAGTTTCGTCACCCCACTCGCCGACGGTGATGTTCAACGCTTCCTCATGACCGGTGCGGGCGAGGTGTTCGCTGCCAATGGCTTGGGCCTCGTGAAGTGGGACGGTGCTGCTTGGAACACCGTCGCCTCTCTCGCCACCATCGATGGTGGGACGCAGGCTCTGTCCATGCTCGAAGTCGGCGGCGTCGTGTATGCGGCCGTTGAAGGCGCAGGTGTGCTGAGGTACGATACGAACACCGGAACGGCACTCTCCACGTGGAGTTCAGCCAACAACCTCCACTCCGACCGAATCACCCACATGATCACGTCGGGCAACCAACTTCTCCTCGGCTCTCCCGATAACGGCCTTGCTCGATTTGACGTTGCTGCTGGTTTCTGGCTGTCCACATGGAACTCCGGAAATTGGCTCGCCAGTGATGTCGTTGCTGGCCTGGCCCGTGTTGGACCAAGCCTTTTCATCCTCAGCGGCGATTCCCTCCACACCTACAACACGACCAACGGCGTCTTCGCCACGACCTACAACCTCGCAACCCTCGGCCTCGCCAACGACGGTGCCTCGCTCCTCCACTGGTCGGCAACCGGCGGTGCTTCTCCTTCAGTTGATGCCCTTTTGGTGGACGACGGAAGCGGCAATTTGATCCATCTCTCACCCAATCAATCCCCGTTTATTGAAGGAAACATTCGACTTGCCAGTGCACCATCAACCGACGACATGACGGCGCTTGCCGAGATGGACAACATCCTCTACGTCGGCACCGGAGACAACTCGATGGAAGTATTGCGTTATGACATCGGTGGATCGGCGTGGCTCACACCCTGGAGCGTCAACGACAACGTGGTTGACATGGTGGTCGGACCCAGTGCACAACAAGGCACAAATTCGTTGTTCATCGCAATGGAAGGTTCTCCCGTTGTTGAAGAAATGGACGGCAACGGTAACAGCCTCCAAACATACGATGGAACATCTGGATGCTATCCTTCAACAGCCAACCTCTTGGGCCTTGCTGTGGACGGCGACAGCGTCGTTTTCTCCCTCGAAAGTGGCGTCTTCGTCCATTTTGATCGTGCGAGCGGATCCTGCACCTCCTATGACACCACCAACGGCCTACCGACTTCCTTTGTGGGCGATGTTGCGCTGTTTGGCGACACCGCCTACATGGCCACCGAAGACAAAGGTCTGCTCCGCTACGACATCGCGAACGACACCTGGCTCGAACCTTGGGGCTCCACCGGCATCAACGGCGTCAACAATGCGCCGGTCGCCATGGTCGGCGATATCCTCCACCTCGGCTTGCAGGGCTACGGCGTGGTGCGAAAGGACCTCAGCACCGGTGAAATTCTCTCACCCTTGACCGCAAGCAACCGTGGTGGTCTGCTCCCCTCCGACCAAATTTACGCTTTGGATACCGACGGGACCAACCTCTACATCGGAACGCAACAAGGTGCTCGCAAGTGGGACGGAAACCAAATGACAAGTTTCGGTCAAGGCTCATCTTGGCAAACGCGCCCTCAGCAATTCTTTGACTTCGCCGTCGAATCCAGCATCAGCGGTGGAAGCCTCTACGCAGGTACGAACATCGGCGTCTGCAAATACAGCATCGCAACCATGGGTATCAACGACTGCCAGAACGTCTACGACGGCATGCCCAACTGGGCCACCTACAGTGTGGGCTACGACAACACCTACGTCTACGGTGGCACCACTTCTGGTGTGGGTCTCATCACGAAATCCAATTTCCAGCACGATGAGAACTGGGGGCAGGGAACCCAAACGGGCAACGCCGTGGTGGAAGTCATGGGCAACACCGCCTACATTGGAACGGAAGGCTTGGGCGTGTTGCGCTACGACATCGCCAACAACCAGTGGCTCACGCCGTTCACCGAAGACAACGGTGTGCTCGACGGTGGCAACGACGATGTCACGGGGCTGGTAGCGGATATTCGGCCTAACCTTTTGTGGGTGGGTGGCGATGACGGGTTCCAACTCATCAACGTCACGACCGGCGGTGAAGCCTATGACATCGAACGTTCAAGCAGCCTTTACAACGCCAACAGCGCACCCCACGACATGCTGATTCACAACAACATCCTCTACTACCACGCTAGCACGTCAAGCGATGAGGTCAGTCGCCTCGACGTGGCCAATTTGACCGCCCTCAGCAATCTTGACATCGGCGCCCAAGTCGGTGAGAACGGAGGCGACATCGTCAACATGGAAATGTCGGGCGATACGCTGATGGTCAGCGTCGTGTCTGGCCAGTGGTGGAACAGCGACGGTTCAGGCGGCATCGCACGATGGAACACCAGCACCACCACTTGGGAAGCCAACATCTTACCAACCGGTTCCATCGACCGTGTCACTGCGTACGAATCCTCCAACGGTAACACGTGGGTCTCCTGGGGCGAGTTGAAACTGGAACTTTACGATAGCAGCCGGAACCTCGTGAATTCATGGACCAACTTTGGGTTCCCCATCCGTGGCATTGTGGAACACAACGGTGAGACGCTCTTTGCTACCGAAGATGGTGTTGAACGGTACAACGAGAACACCAACACGTGGAACACCACATGGGAAGCCGGAAACGGGTTGCCCAGTAACGCTGGCGATATTTTCTACGAGATGTGGACCGATGGTACACACTTGGTGGTCGGTGGAGCAGACTTCAACCGCTTCGGTCAGTTCGAGGAGGGTATCATCTCTCACCGCAACGGCGCCGGTGCATGGACTTCCTACCCCGCTGATTCCTACACCAACATCCCCAATGGCTATCCGATTTCAATGGAGATGTGCGGTGGCGTGCTCAACATCGCCATGTACAACAACAACGGAGGGATCGCCCGCCTTGATTTGCAAAATGCCACGGTCAATTCAGGCCTTGACAGCAGCCAACTCGACGGAACCGCCCCCGCCTCGGTCACCTGCGATAACCAAGACACCCTCTACATCGGCTACTACAACGACAACCAACCCATCAGCCGCTACAGCTACGCCACCTCGGCCTTCCTCTCCAGCCTCACCACCTCGAGTCACAACCTGCCCAGCGACCGAGTGTGGTACGATGCACTCTCGCACTCAGGCACGCAACTCATCGTCGGCCATGCCGTTGGAAACTTCGGTTCAAACCTCATCGCAGGTGGATACTCGACCTTGGTGGCCAGCGGTGCTACCGCCCTACAGGCACAAATCCAAGGTGCAGGTTCGCCCGTGACTTCCCTGCAGTGGCTCAGCGGTTCCTCTGAGTGGTTGATTGGACGTGCTGGTGGCTCCTCCGGCTACAGTGAAGTCGCCACCCTTTCGTCTTCAGGACGGCAAACGGTGGTGGACCTCCCTGGACTCGTCAGCGGTCAAGTCACCTCCGTGGTCGCCAATTCCACACATCTGTGGGCCACAACCGGTACATCTGCTACCTCAGGAAACTTTGGCGGCACTGGAACCGGTTTGCTCCAGGGAACCTTCCTGCCCAACGGAACGGTTGAATGGGAATTCGGATGGACCTTGCCGGGCAATACAGTGGCCAGCGACCTTCATCTTCACGGGACGGATTTGTACATCGCTTCATCCCCTGGTGGCATGCTCAAGCTCAACACCCTCACACGGGTCATCTCCAGCATCGGAGGCTCACTCCACACAAAGTTCGACACGATGCACACCTACAACAGCCAACTTGTGATTGGCCTCGCCGGTGAAGGAGGGAGTCCGCCTGGCGTTCAGATGTTCAATCCAAACACCGACCAGTTCGGGAATGGGCGACTCATTGCCGGTCTGCCTTCAAACATCGTGAACGGTTTTGCCGACAGTACGGGCGTGCTCTACATCGCTACAGACGGTGGCATTGGACGCTGGAACTACACAACCAACGACTGGATGGATTCCATCACCGCCTCCAACGGACTACCAACAAATGTCGTTGAGGACGTTGTGGTCATCGGATCCAAGGTTTACATGGCCACGCCTTTGGGTGTCTTCGTTTGGGACCCATCCACGCAGAGCGGCACCATGTTGACCAAGACGAACGGATTGATGGGGCAATCTGCGTGGGGCCTCGCCGTGAGCACAAACAACATCGGCACCTCCACCCTCATCGTCGGCCATGACGGGCGAGGTGCGGTGGACCGCCCTGGCGTCTCGCTGGTCGACCCCAGCACCCTCCAAGTCAGTTCCACCCACCGCTTTGACCAGTTGCCTTCCAACACCGTGACGGCGCTCGCAGCGGACTGGTGGGGCATCCACATGGCCACCGACGTGGGCCCGTTGACCCACTGGAACGCTTCAAGCGGTGATTTCGAAGACGGTACGTCGGCCTTCCAGATCCAGTACCCGGTCACTCACATGGTCAGCGATGGTGACGAGTTGCTCTCGGTTGGCTCCCAAAACAACCTGATGCTCTCGGAAGCACGAACCAACAGCCACGCCTTCACGACCAGTCTCAGGGCCATGGGCGCAACGACCGCCATCTTGGGTGCCAACCACATTTGGGCCATTACCGATGAAAGCGACTCGGGCACCATGGCGTTACAGGCATGGGAGCGAACCGGACAATTCACCCAGGTGGATTCTACTTCAATGCGCCGAGCCTTGCCCCTGACCGTACGGACCTTCGGCGGCGTTGGTGTTGGTGGCGGCGGCCTCAACATCACCACCATGACCCATCCTGGCATGCAGATTGACCTCGTTGACCCGTCAAGCGCTTATGCACTTGACAGCACCGTGGGCACACCCGGCATTCACGGTCTCCTGTTCCAAAACGTGCCCGTCGTGTTGACGTCTCCAAGCACCGGAGCCGCCGTGTGGGCCAAGTCGGTCGCTTTGGAATACGATGTGCTTCTCAACCTCAGCCAAGACCCCGGGCTTGCGCTCAACCTACAGGACGCCGTTGATAACGGCATGTTGTACAACAACACCCGTCACGTAACGCTCCGCTTATTCTCGCCTTCAAACGGCAGTTTGGAAGCTCGTTTGACCTACGATTACGTTCGAACCGATACGCCGGTGAGCATGGAGGGCTTGGAAGACCGACCCGACGACGGTGGCGGTGTGCTGACCGCCTCATGGTCGTTGGTTCACGACGAGGACTTCGCTCGTTACCTCGTGTTCCTCAACGAAGGCCCGTGGCCCACGGCACCCACAGAACTGGAACTGCTCGGCCAAACGCCCGACAAGGCCGTTTCCCTTCACAGCCGCCTCGCAGCTGATATCGAAACGGCCAACGGTGTTCCGCTCAAGGACGGAACGGATTACTACGCCGTCGTTGTTGCTGAGTATACCGACGGTCGTTGGGGCAAGGTCTCCCAACCCTTAGGACCTGCTTCACCGAGTGACGAAATCCCTGTCGCACCGCTCTGGGCCAGCGCCAATGCCATGGGTAGCAACGGTGACGACGGCGATATTGAACTCGAATGGGCCCGATGTACGGCGCTTGACCTCGCCAGCACCAACGTGTATGTTTCAACCACCCCGATGCTGGATGCACTGGGCCGAACGCCCTTCACCTCCTATGCACCCAACGAAGGCAACCAATCCGTCATTTCGCAGACACCCGGTGTCCCCGTCTGGATTGGCTTCACCTGCGTTGATGAAGCAGGCCAAGAGAACCTCTCCGATGTGACCGTCGTCGGTCCGGTGGTGCCCACCGGCGAACTGAACGATAACGACGCTCCGGACCCCATTACAGGGACCGAAGCCAAGGATGTGGCCAACGATGAAGGTGGACGTATCGCTGTGCACTGGAACACCAGCACGGCCGAGGACTGCGCCTTCTACACGGTGTTTGTCAAGCAGGGCGACCATGCACAAGAGGGCATGAGCAGCGTGGATGGCTTCTCGCAAGCCGCCGTGGTCAACCCGTGCGATGAAAATCAAACCATCATCTCCTCGTTGGACGACGGCCTCCTCTCCTTGTCGGCGTCGCGATTGTACAGCAGGTACATCGCCACGCCGAAGCCGAGGCCGAGGGAGGTCGACGCCCACGAGAGGTCGAGGAGCGGGAGGAGCGCGATGAAGCCGAAGACCGCGCCGTTCTTCAGCAGCAGGTCCT
>CALGEM010000072.1 GCA_937881505.1 uncultured euryarchaeote | reverse complement strand
ACACGGTGAAGGCGAAGGGCTGGCAATATTCAGAAACGCCGTTGAATATGCCAAAGAGAATCTAGGCTAAACTTCAACACAAACGCCATATTCTGTGTTATTGTGGCCTAATCATGCAGGGAACCGTGTCGCTCCGAAGCGTCCACGGGAAGTATCTGAGCGCTCAGCCCGACGGACGCGCAGAATGGAATCGAAATATAGCAGCCGAGTGGGAATACTTCCAAGTAGAACAGCGGCACAATGGCAAGATTGCCCTCAAGGGTGCGCACGGAATGTACGTTTCAGCACAGCCCGATGGTAGCGTGCAAATAAATCGCGAAGCTGCACCACCAACTGGCTGGGAGGAATTCACAGTCGAAGACCGTGGCAACAATGTAATCTGTTTGAAGTCAGTTCACGGAAAATACCTGAGCGCGCAGCCTGATGGCACAGCACAGTGGAACCGGGATTATGCGCCACCTGGGGGTTGGGAAGATATCCGGCTCGTACATCAGAGCAGTACAAGCCAAGTATCCGACGCTGCATCTCAAATTCAGCGGCACCTCAACAAAAGTCGTGCCTCCACGTCTGCTTCAGACGAACCAATTCAGGTGCTGGAAGCCGTGTCCGGTAAACCTGTCCGCTTCAAACTGAACGATCCCCCAAACCACAACGATGCTTGGGTGGGCATCTATCCAACAGGTGCAAGCGATCAGGAACATGGGGCGCCTCCTCGGTGGAAATTCATCAGGGATATTGATGTCAACAACGTATCCTTATCAAGCGGGGAGTTGGCTGGTGGCGATTGGAGCATACGTGTCTTTTCAGACGGCGGATACACGCTGGTCCAACGAAAAGATGTCACCATCCACACGGCGCATAAAATCTACTCGAGCAAGGCGGCGTCATCAGCGGGGGAATCGATTGAAATTCTGGAAGCCGTGGCAAAGAAACCCGTCCGTTTCAAAATCAACAACCCTCCAACCAACCACGATGCTTGGGTCGGCATCTACCTGCCGAACGCAAGCGACCAGGACCACGGAGCGGAAAACAACCGATGGAAATGGCTTCGCAACATCGATGTCAACAACGTGTCGTTCCCCAAGCGGGCAGCAGGCCCTTGGAGCATACGAGTGTTCTCCAACGGAGGGCACGCCCTCCACGAACGGAAAGACTTCGATGTGAAGCCGCCTGAACCGGTTGACCAAGCCGTTCTGGAATCAAGTCGGCGGTCGGCATTAATCGCCTTGTTCATCGGCATGGTTCTGCTCGCACCAAGCATTCCTTTGTTTATCGCCGGTTTGGGTGAGGGGCTTAGCGAAGGCATGACCTCTGCAACCTTGGAAATTGAAGACCGCGACGGGCAAGGCGATTTAGGATGGGGAATTTATATCGAGGGGAGTCTCGTTGATTACAATTCAAACGGCATCTATGACCACTGTGAAAACATCATCGTGAACGCTACCCACTCAGGAAGTTGGATGTCGGACCCGTGGACGGGGTATCAGAAAGTCAACCCTCCAGATGAAAGTCGACAAGTGTTCGAAGATTATTGCGGACATACGGATCCCGTTGAACAACGCCATCACGAGGGAAGAAACCTCATCAAAATTGGACAAGCATGCCACGGTTGCATGGCCGGCACGACCACCATCACGGCACAAAACCCCAACGGTGGCGAGGTCGTCATGTGGATTCAAAACGAGGAGAAGAAGGAAGTCCTTGGGATGCTTATTCCCGGCGCCATATTCATGGGTATAGGCGGCTTTACGTTCATTGTTAGCCTGTTCTCCCTCCTGAATATGGGATTCAAATCCATGGCCCCCTCATCCTCCAAGAGAAGAGCGGTCGCTGCCACGGGCGTTGGCATAACCTTGGTCATCATGGGTTTACCGCTTCTCATCATAGGATCCATATCCGCGGGCGAGGGCAGACTCGCAATGTTAATTC
>CALGEM010000071.1 GCA_937881505.1 uncultured euryarchaeote | reverse complement strand
GAAGCGGTCAACACCGCTTGGTTGCGCACCATCGGGGCGGCGCTCATCGGGACCAACGTCGTGGGTTCGTGGCTCTGGCTCAAATCGCCGAGCATTGACATGGGCAAGGTGCAGTTCGCCACCGCTGCCCTAGAGGCGGCGGCCATGGCAACTTCGCTGATGCTGGACGAATTCACGGCGCAGAACATCTGGATGGTCCAAGCATCGGTCGTCTTGGCTGTGGTGGTCGCAGCCGGGCTCTACCCCACCACTCAAGCGGCCACCTACGAAACGTCCTGAGCCTGCGGTGGCTTTTTCGTGGTCCTCGTGAACCCAACACCATGACCCACCCGTGGCGCTTTGACGGCTTCCCCGGGCGGGTGGTGTGGGTCGATTTGACCGCTGGAACATGCGAGGCCCGAGACATCCCCCACGAGTGGTGCCTGCAGCACATGGGCGGCAAAGCCCTCGCCACCAAACTCCTCGTTGAGTGGGACACGACCGATTACGAAGCAGCGACCGCCAACCAGCACCCCATCACCGGGCGCATGGACACGGCCTCGCACCCAACCACGCCCTTGCTCTTCATGACCGGTCCCTATCAGGGCTCAAAGGTCGGCTCGTCAGGGCGCGCTGTCGTGGTCACCCGTTCACCCTTGACCGAGTGCTACATCGACACCTACATCGGCGGCAACATCGGCCATGACCTGCGAAAAGCGGGGTGGGACGGGCTCTTCATCACCGGTGCAAGTCAGTCTTGGATGCGCCTGGAAATCAACGACGCTTCCGCCACCCTCCATCCCGCCGACGACCTCGTGGGAATGACCACCTGGCAGGTGGAACAGACGCTTGATGGGCTTGGCGAATGCCTCTCCATTGGCCCCGCCGGCGAACACGGGATTCGCATCGCTTCGCCGTTGACGGCCGGCCGCCGTGCAGCCGGTCGTGGCGGCACGGGTGCTTCCTTCGGCTTCAAACGCCTCAAGGCGGTCACGGTCAAAGCCAGCAAGGAGGCGGCCGCCGGCATGCGCTACGCTGAGGATTTCTCGCTGGCCGAGGCCATCAAGGAGCAGCGAAAGGAAATGGGCGCCCGACGTAAATTCGGCGACCCGTTCTACGCCTTTGGCACCAGCCGAGGCCCGCTCTATGCGGCCGAAAACGGTCGTATGCCCACGGCGAACTACTCTTCAACCGACGCACAAATTCCTGACCTTTCAGCGCTCAAGGTCGGCGGCGGCGCAGGCGGTCAAACGCCCGAGGCGGTCGCTGAAGGGGCAGAAGCTGTTCCGGTGGTATCGTCGATGTCCACGCACGAACTTTCGGGCGAACACTGGCATGAATCCCTGCCCGACGCCAAGCAATCAGGTTGTTGTGCGCCTTGCCCCATCGCTTGTGAAGCGGCCGACCGCCCCACCGTGGACGGCGTGAAGATGCGCGGTCGTCCGGTCCACGTGAATCGGGTTGACCGTCCCGAATACGAGACACTGGCAATGCTGGGCTCCAATCTGGGTATCGGTTCAAGCCTGGACGTGATGGACGGCAACGATGCCTGCAATCGCCTCGGTATTGACACCATTTCGGGGGGCGCAGCGCTTTCCCTGATGTGTGAAGTGGCCCAGCGAGGCTGGATGCCAGAAACTTGGGCCGACCACTTCCACGCACCCTTTGATTTCGGTTCCTACAGCGAGGGCGACGTCGTGCCGTGGGCCTTTGGCATTCCTGAACTGCCGCCGCTCGCCCTTCATCTCCTCGCCCACGCCACGCCGGGAGACGGGACGCTGTTCGGCACGCTGACCGCAGGTGCGGTGGCCGCCAGTGAGCACATCGAGGCGTTGACCGGTCATCCCACCACCCGCTTGACGGCCCACTGCAAGGGGCTGGATTTGCCAGCGTGGGACCCACGAGGCAAGCGAGGCAACGCCATGGCCTACATGACGGCCAATGTAGGCGCTTCCCACATGCGAGCGGGCTACAAAGAGCCCACGGGTTTGCCAAACCGTTCAGCCGTTGATTTGATGGAAGAACTCGTTGAGAGTCAGCACGGCATCGTGATTCGTGATTCGATGATCCTGTGCGCTTTTGCCAAAGGGGCGACGCCCGACGACGTCATGCTGCAGGCGTGGAAAGCCACGACGGGCGAAGACTGCACGTGGGACGACTTGATGGAACGGGCGAGGGTGCAATGGGACCAAGCTCGCCGGTGGAACGTGGAGCATTGGCAGCGTCAAGGCAAGTCTGCAGCACAGGAAGACCTCCTCTCGTGGCGACTGCGAAAGGAACCGATTCCAAGCGGCGTGGCGGCGGGGATGGTCTCGTTTGTGGACGATGAGGACGAAGCGGCGTGCATGGCGGCCTACTACAACCACCGTGGCTGGACACCGGAAGGTTTGCCTGCAAACTGAAAGAAAGCCGCCTTCAAAACGAGCAACAAGGCTTAACCTCGCGAGGTCATGGGTCCGGTCATGAAACCCAAGCGAGCCATCCTGTTGGCCCTGCTGATGGTTTCCGTTTCCCTTTCGGGTTGCTTTGGTGAGTCGGAGGTTACCACGGTCGAACAGCAACCGACGGTGTGGGATTTTGAGCGACCGATGTTGACATGGTATCACTTCCCTGACGCCGTTGATGCATGGGGCGACGACACTTTTGATTTCAGCGGGCGAAACATACCCTACCCCGCTCAGGGCACCTACTACGGCATCGGCATGTCAACCTTTGAGCCGACGATGGGCATCACCCAAAGCGACACGCTGTTCATGTCCTCGTATGGCAACGGCCCCGCCGGCTCCACCGCCGTGGTGGCTTGTGACCTCATCGGCATGACGGGCTCGGTGGACTATTCCTGCGAGAACGTGTACGACCCCCTCCTTCCCATCGCCAACTCCAACGACCCCTACATCTACGTCGACCAGTGGACCAGCCGCATCATGAAATTCGACATGCACGCGCTTCTGGGCATGACCGTTGAATGGTCGGACGATGACGGCGCCTCGTGGAACGGCCCCAGCGTCGCCACGCAGATTTACTCGGTGCAGGACCACCAAACCATCGCCAGCAGCAACATGCCCGCCCTCTTCCATCCCACCACCTGGATGTTCTGCATCAACGGCAACGCGCCTCACCCGCTCTGCTCCTCGAGCCAAGACGGCGGCGCCACGTGGGGTCCGGAAACCTCCGGTGCTCCGGTCACCTGCTCTTCGGGCGGGCTCTCGGCGCACTTGGTGGGCAGCGTGGACGGCAACTTCTACCGCGGCAACAAGGGGTGTACAGGAGACGGTTATTCGGTATTCAGAACAACAAATGCTGGACTGTCATGGACTGAGCATGTTCTGCCTACAACTGAAACCGGTATAGCAGATACTTGGAATGCTGAAGAAGCACAGGTTGAAGTCGATACTGAAGGCAATGTACACGCTA
>CALGEM010000070.1 GCA_937881505.1 uncultured euryarchaeote | reverse complement strand
CCGTCGCCATCGGGGTCGGCAACAGCACCATCGGCGCCGGTGGATGAGAGTGGGTCAAGGCCGTACTTCCATTCCCATCCATCGGGCAAACCATCGTTGTCCGAATCGGGGTCGTTGGGCTGGGTGTTCATGAGGTATTCAAGTCCGTAGGTGAGTCCATCACCGTCCTGGTCGGAAGCCGCTTGCACATCAACTGCGGTGTACTGAATTGAAGCGAGGGTAGAGAGCACCATCAAGAGGGTGAGCATGAGCGACTTCATCGCTTTTTTCCGCTCTGCGAGGGCTGGTCGAATCGCGGCCGCATTGGAATTCGAGCCTGTCAGCATGGGTCTCACGTTGTTGGGTGAGTCTGATGCCTCATAAGGGAAATGGTACGATGTTCATACAACAACGATTTCCTACGCCGAATTGAACTCACAAATCTTCGAGTTCTTCAAGCAATTCCAAATCGTCATCATCGTCTTCTTGAGCGAGCACGGGAGCTGGCAAATCGTCATCATCGTCGTCAAGGGGTTCAAGCTCCTTCTCAACATCATCCATACCCTCCTCGTAGAAGACGTCCTCTTTGCGGCCGGAGCGACCACGAGCGTAGAACAAGAGTGCCAAAATCAAGGCGTAGAAGACGATGGTCTGAGGTTCTGGGTTGATGAGTTCAAGGAGCAAACAGTTGACGCCGCTGCACTCGGTCATGTAGGAGAAGGTAAACTTCTGGACATATTCATCGGCAAAGGGCGTCTCGTTGTTCATGGGGGTGACCCTGAACTCAAATTGAGCCTCTTCGCTGTCCTTGAGGTCTTCTGGAGCGACCATTGTCACGCTGAAGTCCTTGGAGGAATAAGCGGGGAGGTTGATGATGAGGAAATCGCTACCCTGCTGACTGGAAGTGGCCCGAATAGCACCCTCCCAACCAGTGGGTTGGTCAAGACGAATGACCACGTCAAGGGGGATGTTGTTCTGGTTGCTGATCCGGTATTCGAGGTTCTTGGATTCCCCGGGCGCAAAACGAGATTTCTCAGTCTTGTCGGTGATCTCCAACCGGTTAGGCACAACCTCTTCCTGGATGACCACCTTCACCGGGAGGTCGAAATACCGAGCGTCTTCAACGTCAACACCCTCTTCAATGATCCGTGTGTAAACGGTGTGTTCGCCTGCTTCGACTTGACCTCGCAAGGTGATTTCGAGTTTCATGTCAATGTACTCATCGGGCGCCAAGTTCACGGCCACCAAATTCGAGTTGGTGCCGTTGGAGATGGTGTAGTCCCATGCTGCGTATTTCGGATTGTTCTCTGCGTTTTGTTCAACATCTCGTGGATTGACGATTTTCCAGGTCGTTGAACCAGAGCCCGTGTCGCTGGAATCGGTGATTCGCAGATTGAAGTACACCGTGGCATCGCCGGTCACTGGACCAACTTGACCCAGCGGGTTGTCTTCTCCTGTGCCGTCGCTATCGGAAATGACCTCAACAAGAATACCAAAGGTGCGGTGAACGGTGAACGCCACGTCGGTCCGAAGTTCTGAATCTTCTTTGCTGGAGACTGAGATCTCAAACAGGCCGATATCAACACCGTCCCGGTCAGCAGGAGGATAGACTTCCATACGAATGGTCAAGATTTGTGTCGAACCGATGTCCGGTGTCAACGAGTAGATGCCTTCCTCTGCAAGTTCAAGTCCCGTGTCGTTGTCGTAAAATCGGTATTGCCAATCGTCAGGTTGTTCAAGAACTCGCATTTTGAAGGAGTCCGTTTGGAAGCCCAGATTGAAGACATCGATGTAGAAATCACCGATTTCATCCGCATCAACATAGTGAGAAAGCGTTTCATCGTACGCCTCTGGCCGGGTGGAATCAGCGATTTGCTTCTGGTGCTCATCGTCTTCATAGACAAAGATACGGGGCGCAGCGAGGGTGTCGACTTCCTCAAATTCAAGAGAAAGCGTTCGGATAGCAACCTCTTCGTTCTGACCCAAGCTGTTTTGAGCGTAGACGCGTGCCTCAATTTCCAAGGAATCAGGGGCGCTATCCAAATCGCCCTCGGGTACTTCCAACTGGAGTTGAGGGATGACTGAGGTACCACCACCGTTGAGCGTGTAGGTGCTGCTGGGTGCACTCCATTGAGGGTCAGACCACGAGGAAGGAAGGTTGGTCTCCAAATCGAAGATCACGTCGATGCTGCTGGAGGATGAACCCGTGTGTTCAACCAAGAATTCAACTTGAACAACCGCACCTGGGGCGAAGAGCACCACATCAGGTTGATTTGAAGGGAGTGTAAGATAGATGTCGTTTTCCAACATCGTGATGCCAGGGTGCTCAAAGACCACGGAATGACCTTGCACATCTTCAACCTCAAGACGAACAGGGTATTCGCCGGCGGCAATACCTGCTTCGTAGGTATAGGTGAAATTACCGACCAGGCCATTGTTGTCAAGTTTGAAATCATCGTCATCGAAGTTCTTCTCAAAGACGACGTTGGCCCCGTTGGGCGTGTCCATGATGAGATTGACTTCTTCGATGTCATCCCTTCCAAAGGCGTCTCGAACTTCAACGGAGAACTGCATCTCTCGGAAGTCCGGTCGGTGGTTCGGAGACCACTCAAACTTTTGGGCATCGTTCCAGTTGCACCCGAAGGCAGCGTTGCAACTGTGGACACGGACGCTAGAACCTGACAAGGCGTTGGTCATGATTTGAAGACGAGAGAAACCACCGGAACTTTCCATCTTTCCGAAGGCGATGTCAACAGCACAATCGCCGCCACCACCCAAACCGCCGGTGTTGTCATCGCACGAGGCTTGGGCATCAATCCGGATTTTCAGCTGTTTTCCTTTGGCGACCATAAACCCGTTAGCGCCAGCATCAAATTCCACCTCGATGATGGTCCAGTCGCATCCGCCGCCCGTGAAAGGATTCGGAGAGCAAGCATCCTCCAGTTGTCGGTTGACTGAATCGATCTGTGTGTCACCGGACTTGAGCGAAAAGGTGACATCGGCCGTGGAACCCTCACTGCCTCGGAATTGAATGTAGGCGGACAGACGTGCGGTATTGGATGCACCGCTGCCGTTGATGTAGAGGTCGCTGATCATCTCGGCACTGCGGAACTCCAAGCCAGAAATCGCGCTGCCTTCTTCCTGACCACCGTTTGGTTCGATGGTGGTGATGGAGCCTTGACCACCCGTTTCAGAGGTGGGTGCATCAAGGTAGAGTTCGTACGTCTGTTCGGGGACCGAGACGGGTGCCACCGTGCGCTCGTCAGACAGCACGTGAACAGGCGAAAGCATTGGTGCGGCAGGGACCATGACGCCGATGAGCGACAGGAGGAACAGCGCCACCAACCCGGAGGCCACGGTACGCTTGCCATTTTCGGTTCGCCCAAACAGCATCAAGTCCACCGTATCGCCGTGGTGGAGGGGGTGTTAAACGGTTTTGCATAGTTTGTGCAACAAACTGACCTTCTCAGTCATCCAAAACCGGAGTGAAAATGGTGCAGGGGGTGGGATACGAACCCACGAACCCATACGGGACCGGATCTTAAGCCCGGCGCCTTTGACCACCTCAGCCACCCCTGCGTTGAGAAAGCACGCTTGGGCGTAGCACTTGAATGAATCTCATCATTCGTTCAGTGTCCAGCCACCATCGACATGAAGCACATTGCCCGTGATGGTCCCGTTGGTCAACAAAAAGTGAACACCTGCGGCTATATCTTCGGCTTTGCCTGACCGGCCAAGTGGAACCTTCTCGAGCACCTTGGCAAAATGTTCCGCCTCCCAGTCTGCGGCCATGATAGCACCTGGAGCTAAGCAGTTGACACGAACCCGGCCGGTCAATTCACCTGCGAGGTTGAGCATCAATTGGCGCAGACCCGCTTTGCTGGATGTGTAATGAGCCAGGCCCTCCCACGCACGCCCCCAGGAGGTATCAACAACAGCGACCACCGAACCTTTGGCACGTTCCAAAGCAGGGAGCAAGGATTGCGTCAACATGTAGGGTGCCTCCATGTGCAAACGGTTGAGAGACCGGTAGCTTTCAAGAGAAGTTTCTTCAAATGAACTTTGACTATAGAATGAAGCATTGTGAACCATTCCAGCGAGACCATGAGCCTGTACCAACGGGTGCTCAAGGACTTCACCAACCACGTGTTCAAGACCCTCATCTTCAGTCAAATCAGCCACCAAAAGTGTCCCTCTGGATTCACCGTAGGTCGCCTCCGCTTGGTCCAGAAGAGCTTGTGCTGCATCGACGGAAGAACGGACGTGGACGAGCACATGCCACCCCTCCTCCATCATGCGTGCAGCCGCGGCTGCGCCAAGGCGCTGACCAGCACCCGTGATGAGAACAACGCTGTCTTGCACATGATGCACAGCACGCATCAATTCATGAAGCCTCGTATATGACTGGCGAGAAAAATCGCAATTCATGAGTCAGCACACCTTTTTTGCTGACCGCTTGGTGGGTTGTCATACAGGGGGCATCGCATGGAAGGAAAACCGCTCCCGATGGCCGCTACAGCCGAACCTCGGTCGCCTTCCCGCCGTCTGCCCGATTGGTTCCGAACCAGCCTTCCAAGCGGCGAAGAACAGGCGACCTTCAACGCCACCAAAGCAGCGGTAAAGGACAACAAACTCCACACCGTGTGCGAAGAGGCTCGTTGCCCGAACATCCACGAATGTTGGGCAAGCGGGGACGCCACGTTCATGATCGCTGGGCAAGAATGCACCCGAGGTTGTCGATTTTGTGCGGTTGGGACCATCAAGCGCCCACCGCCCCTTGACCCCGAAGAGCCGGCGCACCTAGCACAAGCGGTCGCATCGATGAACCTCCGGCACGCAGTCATCACGGTGGTTAACCGCGACGACCTTCCCGATAGCGGTGCAGACCACTACAAGCAATGCATTGAGGCCGTGGCCACCACCTCACCTGATGTCACCCTTGAATTGTTGTGCTCCGACCTTGCTGGAGACCTTGAGGCGCTGGCCCATTTACTGGACCAGAGTCCTTTGTCGGTATTTGCTCACAACGTAGAATGTGTGCCACGATTGGATGCGACAGTTCGAGACGCCCGTGCCTCGTTTGCCCAATCCATTTCCATCCTCAGAGAAGCCAAGCGATTGCGCCCCGACATCATCACCAAGTCGTCCTTGATGGTGGGTGTGGGTGAAACCGATGAAGAAATTGACGAAGCCCTCGGATTCTTGCGAGAGGCCGGAGTCGACCTCGTGACCATTGGCCAGTACCTCGCACCCTCCAAAAAACACCTTGCTGTTGACCGTTTTCCCGAGCCACAGCGCTACGACGACTGGGCTGAGAAGGCCATGGAACTTGGCTTTTCAGGCGTGGCCAGTGGACCGCTGGTTCGCTCATCCTACAAAGCAGGCCTTCTGGTGCGAAAAACTCGAGACCCCCACAACGAGGAAACCATGCTTGGCGCCTATGTTCGGGTTGCACAACCCCATCCATCCTCACCGACACCACTTAAGACGGACGAGCCCTGAGGTGAATCAATGACGGAGCGAAGCACGGTCACGACCACGCCCTACACCATCGGTGTCGCTCCATTTCGCCCGGGTGATGAGCCCTCCTTTGGTGGAAAATTCACCGAACAGCCCGAGGATTTGAACCGCCCCGACCCGGCGACCTGCACGACCGACGACACCGTGGAGCACGCCAAGGGCCTGATTCGTGTCTTGGACGACGACGGTGAAGCCAAGGGCGAGTGGGATCCGAAATTGGACGCAGCGACCATGATTCAGGGTCTTGAATACATGATGCGACTTCGAATCTTCGACGACCGCATGATCAAGATGCAGCGAACTGGAAAACTCTCCTTTTACATGCGCTCATTTGGCGAGGAAGCCATCGCCATCGCCCAAACCATGGCCCTTGAGGAACAAGACTGGCTCTTCCCCTCCTACCGTCAACCCGGTGCACAATTCGTTCGTGGCCGCGACATGGTCAGTATGATTTGCCACTGCATCGGCAACACCGAAGACAACGTCCGTGGGCGCCAAATGCCGGTTCACTACACGTGGCGCGAAGGGCGCTTCATCTCCATCTCCTCACCGGTCGGCACCCAGTTTTCGCAGGCAGTTGGTGTTGCCATGGCAAGCGCTTACAAGGGCGATGACGAGGTCTGCATCTCGTGGCTTGGTGACGGTACTTCAGCCCAGGGCGATTACCACTATGCACTCAATTTCGCTTCCACCTTCAAACCCCCGGTGATCCTCAACGTGGTCAACAACCAGTGGGCAATTTCCACCCACGTCTCTCTGGCCACAGGTGGGCGAACCTTTGCTGAGCGTGGGCTTGCCTACGATATCCCCTCTTTCCGCGTGGACGGCAATGATTTCCTCGCCCTGTACAGCGTGACCAAGTGGGCCCGCGAGCGAGCCTCTGCCGGCCTTGGTCCGACCCACATCGAAGTCTACACGTACCGTGCAGGCGCCCACTCATCATCCGATGATCCCTCCGCTTATCGTCCGGGCAATGAATTCGAATGCTGGCCTGGCGGCGACCCTGTTGAGCGCCTGCGAGACCACCTGATGAAGATCGGAGAATGGGACGAAGAGAAGGACAAGGCACTGGCTGAAAAAATTGACAACGACGTCATGACGGCCTACAAGGAAGCCTGTGAATTTGGAGATTTGGCATCAGGGCCCTACCCCCCAGCATCAACCATCTTTACCGAAGTCTACGAAACCGTGCCGTGGCACGTTCAAGAGCAACGAGAGGAGCTCGGGAAGTGAGGTGAGAACATGGCGAAAATGAACATGATTGCTGCCCTCAACTCCGCTTTGGCCCACCAGCTTGAGCGAGACCCCAACGTCGTCATCTTCGGCGAAGACGTCGGCTACTTCGGCGGTGTTTTCCGAGTTACTGCCGGACTGCAAGAGAAGTACGGCCCGCACCGGGTCTTTGACTCACCACTCGCAGAAGGTGGCATCGCTGCCATTGCCATGGGCATGGGACTGAACGGCCTGCGACCGGTCGCTGAAATTCAATTCGCCGACTACATCTTCCCAGCCTACGACCAAATCGTCAATGAAATCGCCAAACTACGCCATCGCTCTGGCGGCGAATTCTCCACCCCTGTCACCTTCCGAACACCGGCCGGTGGCGGCATCAAAGGCGGACACCATCACTCTCAGTCCCCCGAGGCACAATTCACCCACACGCCAGGCCTCAAAGTGGTCTACTGCTCCAACCCTCGCAACGCCAAAGGCCTGCTCACGAGCGCCATTGAATCAAACGACCCCGTCATCTTCTTCGAGCCCAAGCGATGCTACCGTGGCCCGTTCTACGGCGACCCGCACAACGTTCCCACCTGGAAT
>CALGEM010000069.1 GCA_937881505.1 uncultured euryarchaeote | reverse complement strand
TAATGTTCTCCATAAATATTCTCCAATAATTCCTAAAAACATCATTTGAATAGAATTCAATACTAAGATCAGTAAAGTTGAAGAAGCCCAACCGAGTGGATAAGTCCCATAATTATTGAGTTTTGCAATATTGCTACCGTAATGATTTTTTAAGGTACGAGCATCTTCTAAAGCAAGAGCAAAACGTTTAGCAATCAAGCCTGCCATCTCATCTCCGGTTGCCTCACCATACATTTCACGCACAATATTATCCATATCGTGTTCGTCCATTTTATTCCATTTAACTTATTGATGATATTTGGAAAACATTGAGCTCTCTTTCCCTCGACACAGGGTGGGCCTCAAATCCGTTTTCCGTTGGGTACAACGGCGGATGGGGAAAGATGCAACCATCGAACCCTTTGTTGCCCTGAAGGGCGTGAACATCAAGGTGAAGAAGGGAGAAATCTTAGGCATTATTGGGAAAAACGGGTCTGGAAAAAGCACCCTACTGCGCGTCATGTCGGGCATCTATCAACCAGATGAAGGCAAAGCCATGGCGTCAGGTCCCGTCAATCTTCTCTCCAATGTTCGAATCGGGTTTAACGGAAACTTGTCAGGCCGGGAAAATGCCTACTTGTACGGCAGCATCTTGGGCCACTCTCGTCAAACAATGGATTCACTCATGCAATCCATCATTGAGTTTGCTGAACTGGAGGCCTTTATCGACCAACCGCTTCGAACATATTCAAGCGGAATGCAGGCTCGGTTGGGACTTTCAGTCGCCAGCGCCGTTCAACCTGAAATCCTGCTGATTGACGAAGTGCTTGCGGTCGGCGATGAAGGATTCAAAGAGCGAAGTCGGGAGCGAATCAAATCCATGGTGCAAGATGCAGCCACAGTTGTCATCGTTTCGCATAATTTGAACTATCAGAAACAGGTGTGCGATAGAATGTTACTCATGGAAGGTGGTGAAGTGGTTTCCGAAGGAACGCCTGATGAGGTCATCTCCGTCTACCGCGAACGTATGAAACGGTGATGTCGTGAAGTTTGACACCATCTTGGAAAACAAGAATCGCGGTTCAATTGATTGGACCATTCCGAAAGGATGGGAAATAGACGACGAATTGCAATTTTATGTTGAAGGAGGCGTTGTACAACACAATAAGCCACTCAGAATCATGGGGGCCACATCCCTGAATACAGTCCAAACCTGTTACCTTCGCATTTTCCGTTTGGGCTGGTATGATGGTAGTGGAGCGAGAAAAATTCATCATTCAGACGGGTTTGAAGTCAAACCCCAAAAGATGTGGAATCGCATAAATGGATTGAATCTTGACCTTCCATCCAAAGGACCATCTTGGCAATGCTGTTATGAGTTGGTCGTGCCGGATCATTGGTGTGATGGACTCCATATCATCAAAATAGAGAACGAAGATGGAAAGGCAACGCTTGTACCGTTTTGGTTGACTACCCCTCATGAAGCCGAAGGAGTAACCATCTGTTTCTCCCCAATAAACATCCAAGCACGCAACTGGTGGGGTGGTGCAAGTGCCACCCAAGTCGTGAATGGAAAAGCAAGGAGTTCAAAATCACTCTACCACCAAATTGGTTCAGAAACCCTGTCTCTTAATCGGCCGATGTTTAACCCACGGGGTGGAGATTTTCTTCGTTGGGCTTATCCATTGGTTCGATTTTTAGAACGGCATGATATTCCAATCACCTACATCACTGATGTTGACATTGAACGTGCAGAAGTCATCCCTGAAGGGACAACACATTTGGTGACTGTCGGCCCAATGCGCTATTGGACGAAACTATTCGATGATCTCTTGACTGAATTTTGTGAAAAAGAAGGCAAGAATTACATTCACTTGGGTTCCGAGGCAGGACAACACTTGATTTCGCTTGATTTGGCTTCTTCTCAAATCAAACTTCACGGCGAATACGGTAGAGAGCGATTGAACAATCCTCTAACTGGAGCTCGTCCATCCGGTTCTAAGCCTCGCCCACCTTGGGGGAAGATGCGATTATCGACCAACCATATCGATTCGATTCTTGAAGGCATGATTGGTTCTTCGTGGGATAAATCAACTGATCAGCGTCAAGTTCTTGCTTCTGGCAAAGGACGACACAAACTGTTTCGACAAAGGCTCGCCCAGACGACAATTCGCAAAGAAAGGGGTGTGGTGTTTAATGCGGGTGTTTCAAATTGGACTTGGGCACTTTCTGCCTTTGGACGCCAAGGAAATATCCTTGTCAGTGAAGATGCACAGCGATTGACATTGGAGGTACTGGGACAGGACATATCAATCTTAAACAGTGATTTGGATTCAGATATGATTCTTGATGATGATGAAATCTCCACAAAATCCCTGGACGAACTTGAAGCAATTTTAATCAAAAAGCCGGATAATTTTCACGCCCTGCTCTATTCTGGTATTCGTTTCTTCGATAAAGGGCAACATGAGCTTGCTCATCCACGATTTGTAAGAGCCCATCAAATCAGACCTCGCTCAATTCTTGCAACATATCGGCTTGCTCGAAATCACCACAAAATGGGTGATTTCCAATCAATGCTTCCTCTGTATCACGAATTGCTACGCCAACGTCCAAATCGTTTCCATTATGTTCAG
>CALGEM010000068.1 GCA_937881505.1 uncultured euryarchaeote | reverse complement strand
TCATGACCCAAATGAAAAGAAATCAGATTGTTGATGTTAATAGTGGTAGAGTTGATTTAAGATACAACCCTTTAAGCATTGAAGAAGATTATTATATTCCGGTTAGAGGCGCCGCATCAGGCACTGATATCTCAACTGTTGGTGGTGGTAAATATACTGGCGATATTGAGGATGTCAAATACTTAAGAGACAAGTTATTTAGTGCACTTAAGATACCAATGTCGTATCTTTCTAGAGGCGATGGGGCAGATGAAGATAAAGCTACTCTAGCACAAAAAGATATTCGTTTTGCAAGAACGATACAAAGACTACAGAGATCAGTAATTTCCGAATTAGAAAAAATAGCCATAGTACATTTATTTACAATGGGCTATCGCGGCAATGATTTATTATCATTTAAGTTAGCGTTAAATAACCCCTCTAAATTAGCAGAGCTGCAAGAGTTAGAGCATTGGAAAGCTAGATTTGAAGCTGCTGATGGTGCAAGCGCTGGTTATTTTAGTCGTCGCTGGGTAGCCAAACACATATTAAATGTTAATGAAGAAGAATTTAGCCGAATGCAGACTGAAATGTTCTATGACAGAAAACATGACTTTGCTCTAGAGCAGGTTGGTGAAGCAGCCATGGCCGATGCAGGCGGAGGTGCCTTAGGGGGCTTAGGTGGTGATGATTCGCCATCACCAACCCCTGATTTAGGCGCTGATACTCCAGAATCACCGCTAGAAGACACTCCTGAAACTCCTGAACCTGGGGCAGCCGCACCTGAAGATGCTGGGCCATTACTAGCTACTCCCTCACCAGGCGGTGAAGCAGGCGCCCCGAGCCCCGCCACACCACCGGCAAAAAGAGACGTTGATGAATATGGGCGCTCTTATTCTGAAAATAAAGGCAAAAACGCCCCAGCACCATACGTTCACTGGCCATTCTGCCCACGCATCGGGCAGCAAGCCACCGGCCGCTGTTGCGGAAATCCAAAGCCCGATGGCGATGGTGCTGATGTACAACCACACCCGCTGGCTCATGGTGAGGCGAGGAAATGCTGGCTTTCATCCTGTTGGACTAGCCCGTCCATGCAGCAGCTTCCGCCCCCATGGCGATCATGCTGAGTTCAGCGACCAGCGCATGCCAGCCGTGTGCTTCCTTGATGTGGGGGTTTTCAGCGTCCTCGTAGTTCTCAAAGCGGGCACTTGGTGAGTTGAGGTTGTCCATGTCAGATTTTTTGGCGTTGATGCGATAAAACCAGGAGGCGGCTTCCCCGTCCACGAGGTAAACGACGGGTTCGAGCGTTTCGCCCTGTTCGGTGGTTAGCGCTGTGGGTATCCCTTCTTGGATGAGGAAATTCTCAACCTCTGTGCCGCCTTTTGCATAGCGAAGTTTGTTCGCCTTGCGGTTGGATAGGTTCAGGATTTGCTCGCCAGAGGTCAACATCATCACCCCGAGGCCGTAGGTCCCGCTGTCGTTCTTCATGACGACGGTGGGTTCCCGCTCAATGCCGAGGGAGGCGTATTTTTCACGGAGACTGTCAAGGAAATCATTGATCTCTTCAGCGAGTTTGATTTTGCAAGCCTCTTCGGTCAAGCATTTGTTTTCCGAAACAAACCAATCGGGCATCAGGTGCCACGGGTCGATGGAGAGTAACGATGCCATCTCGTCGATGTACGGCTTGAGCATCTGGTAGTGCTGTGATTTACGTCGTCGGAACCACCCCATGTGAGGTGGCGGTGTGATGTTGGTGCTCTGCACGCCGGGAACCGTTCCTTCGGTCAAATCGTTGTTGAGCAAAATGAGGTCCGGATTCTCCCCGTTCACTCGGAGTTCACCGTCGTCATCCACCTGAACCGATTGCAACAACAACGGTCCGGACAGACCGTTGAGGGCAGCAAAATCGTTGAGGTCTGGCGAGCCTACTGTGCAGGAGAAACCCGCCTGTTCAATCATGGATTTGATGCTGGCAATGTTTTCCACATACCCGGGGTTTCGCGTGTGGCTCTCGGGATAGATGTGAACCCATGAGCACGTCGGATGAGAACGGTGGACATGATCTTTGAACAGGTTGGCGAGTTCCTGAAGGTTCTCTTTGGAGACGTTGTTGAATCCAGCTGGGAAGTGATTGGCATCCACGACGCCGATTTTCCAGCCAGCATCTCGGACATCAACACTGCCGTAGATGGGGATGGGCACTTCGGCCCGTTTCTGCTTCATCCAGGCCGTGATCTCCTCTCGCTTGTCCTCCAGGAGTTGGCCATGTTCGCGCAGGTTCATCCTGAAATCACCTCGGTCAACAAGTCGTCAATGGAGTGTTTTGCACGTTGGTGTCCGTCTTGGCGTACATGCAGGGCTTCAAACAACCCCAGTCCGATGGCCAATTCTTCTTGCCCTTGGAGAACGGCTTTCCACTGGCTGTAGTGGTCCATCAATTCATCGATTTGGCTACGACGCTGGTCGAGGAAGGTCTGCAGCATCGTCGGTGCTGTCGCTCGTCCCGCGGGAAGTTTTGGTCGCCTGACAATGTCCTTGGGTAGATTGGTCAGATCGGCAGCACGACGGAGGGCCGCCTTTTCTTCACGTTGCGCGCTGCGCTTCCAATCCATTGGCAGGGCGTAGGAAGCCGTTCGGTGAGCCCGTCCCAAAAAGGGAACCCGGACTTCAAGGGAATGAGCCATTGAATGCCGGTCGACCAAGCGCAATTGAAAGTTGCTGAGTTGACCGTGCTCAAGTTCGAAGTTGAGCATCGTTTGCAGGTCGGCCGTCGCATCCGATGGAGCGTGGGCGTCAAGGTACCATCCTTCCTCAGATGAAAGGCCTCCACCCAACAGCGCTTGTTGATGGTCTTCGGGAAGGGCGGCCATGCGTTGGTTGAGCACCGCTCTGTGCTCGCTCAGGTCGCCGTATCGGGGATAGCCGGCGTGTAACTCGTCAGCACCTTGCCCACACAGACCGACCTTCACATGTTTGGCCATGTGTTCGAAAAGAGGATGGAAGAACATGACGGTCACGTCAGCATCTTCACCGTGCCAGGCAAGGTCTGGTAGCCGCTTCTCAAAGGCGTCCGCTTCCAACAGGTGTTGGTGGTGGACGAGGTCATGGTGAGCGGCTACTTGCTCAGCGGCGACCCAATCCGGATTTTCTTCGCTTTCTGCCACCGTCCAGCAGGCAGGCACGGGCTGCTCTGCACGCTCGGCAGCCTCATGAGCCACAGCAGCAACGAGGCTTGAATCAAGTCCGCCCGAGAGGACGATACCCACCGGAACATCGGAGAGAAGGCGTTGTTGGACGCTTTCAACAAAGGTTTCCAAAAGGTCATCCGCTTGATGCGAGGGGTCCCACGACGGTGCGGGATTGAGATGTTGTCGCTCAATGTTCGCACTGTCGAGGAAGGTTGCTTTGCCGTCGCCGTCCAAGGCCCAACGCTCAACCGTTCCGGGCCTGACTTGATGAACGCCTTTCAGAAGTGTCGTGGCGTCAAGTGGGTATTCCCAGACCAGCCTTGCGGCCAGGGCTAATTCGTCAAACTCAGGGCGGTGGTCTTCATGGGCTTGGAAAGCTTTGACTTCGCTGGCAAACAAGAGGGAGTCACCGATGTTGGTACGCACCAAGGGCTTGATGCCCATCGGGTCTCGGGCGAGAACGAGGTGCCCATCAGTTGGATTCCAGAGAGCCAGGGCGTACATGCCGTCCAGAGTGGACAGCCATGCTGCGTGTTCTTTGGCAGAAAGTGGTCGGTTGGCGTGCTTCCGCGCGTTTCGGTGGACAGCCAAGACCGCTTCGGTATCGCCGGCGGTAGGGAACCCATAGGACG
>CALGEM010000067.1 GCA_937881505.1 uncultured euryarchaeote | reverse complement strand
GGGGCGGAAGCCAAGCAGAGCGGACACGATTCTTGGAAGAAATCGTTCGAGAAGTACGCCGTTCAACGGGCACTGATTTTTTGGTCGGTGTTCGTCTATCACCTGTCTTGCGTGCGTGTGGTCTTGGCCTCGATGATGCGTTGGAAACACTCCGCCTTTGCAACGAGATGGAACTTGATTTTGTTCATGTCTCCTGTTGGGACATCAACGAAACGGGACCGTACAACGGCGTAGAACGCCCTTACACGACACATTTCAGGGACGTGTTGGCCGATAACATCCCGCTCATCTCGACCGGCGGGGTGTGGAACGCCGATGATGCTCACCTCGCTCACGACCAAGGAGCTGACTTTGTGGGTGTTGCTCGGGCAGGGATTGCTCATCCGGATTGGCCGTCCTATCTCGCCGCAGGGTCCTGTGAGCCAAGCAGACCCCCCTTTGACGAAATCACGTTGAGAAGGGCAAAATTGAATCCAACGTTCATTGATTACATGCGTCGGTGGGACGGTTTCGTAAAGGAATGAGCGCCCCTGCCGCGATTCGAACGCGGGTTCCTGGCTCCGGAGGCCGGGGTGATATCCACTACACTACAGGGGCAAGCCTGCCCCAGCATTCAAGCGTATCATGTCTTCTCAATCTATACCTTGGGCTCCCACGGCAAATCAGGAGACGATCTTGTCCAAACAACACCGCTCCCCGTGGGGTACTCAACCGTCTCAACACCGTCCAACATCATTCCCATCAAATCAGGATGTGGTGCATCTGCACCAAGAAGACCCGATGGTTGTGAGGCATCTTGGGCGGATTCAACCAGAACATTGGTTTCGGAAAAAGGACCTGCAACATTGGAGGCCATAGCGGAATCAAAATCCACAGGTTCCTTGGCGTAGTCGCTGGAAGAGGCTTCACCAAACATGGCCTGATTCATGCGGTCTTCGTCCGACCACACGCCTGATTCAACACGCTGGGCCCTCGTTGTACGCAAGAAGCCAAGCAAGGCGCCTGCCAAAATCAAGAACATGACACCTGCGGTGGCGTAAATGATGTCATTGGAAACGCTTGCAACGATATCGGCGTTATCACCAACACCATCACCATCGGTGTCTTTCGTTTCCGTAGGGTCTTCGGGGAAGGCATCCTTTTCATCGGGGACACCGTCGCCGTCTCGGTCAAAGGCATCGTAGCTGGTCTCGCAGACCAGAAGCAGCAATTCCAATTCATCCCGGTCAATTTCATCGTCGTCGTTGACGTTGATGAGGTCGAAATCGTAGTCGTTTTCCCAACCGTGGGATTGCAGAGCCGACAATGAGACTTCATCGCCACCGGCTGAAAATTCGTCAAACACCGTTTCCAATTCTATATCGCATGTGCAGCCAAATTGCAGTGCTTCCCTGTACTCAATCAGGGTATCCTTGTTCAAATCAATGGACTTGGTGTCTTCAAGCGGCAGGTCTGACACTTTCAGTTCTTGTTCGTCAAGAAGACCATCACCGTTGGTGTCAGCCTCTTCGAAGAAGGCCGTCGTTCCTTCTACACACGATTCAACCGTTGCGGGTTCTTCACCTTCACCGGGTTCAATGGGGTCGATGGGCAACTCAGTTTCATCCCAACGGGCAACCAAGCTGATTTCTTCTGAATCCGACAACCCAGTCAAGGTGATGTCCATGCGGCCGTTCATTGGGAATTCCACGGTCATTTTGTGGTTCGTCCCTTCTTTCCCACTGTTCATCACGAAGGACGAGGTGGAGACATCAAGACCAAATCCGGGACCAGGGCGGCCGCCACCCTCGTTGAATTCCATTTCATACTGGACACCCTCGAGCGTGAGCATGATGTCGCCTGAACCCCCGTAGGCTTCAATGGAGAACACATTGCCGGGCTCTTCAAGCATGGCGAAGAAGAAAATCTCGCCACCTTTGGCGACGCTGATGCCTTCAAGCGGTTCATCACGATAGAGTTCAAGCGGTGTTCCATCGTATTCCCAAACATAGCGATCTGCGAATTCGGCCACGATGTTCACGCCCGTAAACGCCGACTCCGAGGTGAGAAGTATGTACCACCAGCCGGGCGTTGGGTCGTTGAACGCAATGCGGTCATCGGCACCTTCGGCGGTTGAATGATGGTCGTAAGTGGAGGTGGTGGGTGCTTGGTCCAAGCGCATGTAAAGCGAAGCATCGCCTGCTCCATCGTTCAAATCGACGACCAAACGCTCCGTGCCTTGAGGAACTTCGACCTTGAAGTACTGGGACAGGCCTTCGTACCCGCTCAGCAATCCATATTCCACGCCGGGCGTCAGGATGATGGCGTCATCCGGGTCAACGTTTTCTGGGGGATAAACGAAATCCGCCACGATGGTGAATTCACGTGCATTGCGGAAGGAATACGCCGTGATGTAATACAGTCCAGGTTCGACATCAAACAGGTGAACCTCCTCTTCGTTCCCAGGCCCAGTGGACCAAGATTCCAAGACTGCATTCGTTTCGCCTTCCTTACCGTCAACCTCGTCAAAGCCAACCGGCTCTTCCCACCACATGGTGGGTTGTGGAGGGCTGTAGTAGGAGATGCCAATGTTGACGTTGCCTTGCCCGTCATAGGTTCGCACGCGAAGGTCTGCAAGGGGTTCAGTGACATTGACGTAGTAATAATTCATGTTCACATCACCGTTGTTGAAGGAATCCCAACTGACCTCTTGGTTGGTCACGGGGATGCTTTCTTTCAACTCCGTCATATCATCCAAGGTGGGCGGCGGGTCAGCGATGTCGGCGTCAAGTTCAATCAACAATTCCTCAACATCGGTATCAAGAATCATCGTGAACCACATCACGCCTTCGTCAGGCCAAGACCAAGCATCGTAAACAAAGCCCCATTCGCCGTAGGAAACCGTATCGTGGTTCCATTCATCTGGAATTTCGTTGGACTGTGCATAGACGGTGTATTCTGTCATCTCTTCAAAGTCGCCAAACTTGAGCGAGTAGGAAGTCCAGAACAATTCCCGGGTGTATTCTTCAATCTCGACAAAGAACAGCAAGGTGTCGCCTTCGGCTGCGAAATCAAGTTCGTAACTCTCGCCAATGAACAACTCAACCGCCTGAGCCACGATGCTACCGTCGGGCATGACCCAGTCGGCTCCTTCGATGCTGGCCATGTACTGGCCTGTTGCATCCCATGTCTCGCTTCCTTCACCCTCCGGGAAGTCAAGGTGCATCCGTTGTTCCAGTGCATTGGCGTCGAGTCCAGCACGAATAGAGATGTTGTCCAAAACACCCTCAAAGTGCGAGCAATCACAACCTGCTCCCATGCGAGCAATGTACAACTCGTCGCAGGCCTCTCCGCTCTCAAAGCAGTCGTTGGAGCCAAAATCGCCCGCCGGGATGGTCGCCTCATCGTCCAAAACCACCCCTGCTTCCTCGCCGTTAATGTGGAAGGTGTAACTCTCACCGGCCACCACATTCACTTGAACATGGGACCAAGTGTCCGCTTCGACGGTTGCGTTAGAAACAGGGTGTCGAGAAAGGCTGTATTCTGATGAAAAGGCAAGGCGGTTATTTTGCAGGTACATGCCCCAGCCATAATCACCCTTCATGAGGATGAATTGGTTGGACTCAAGACCGTAAGGAAAAATCCATGCTGAGAGTTCCAAATGGGTCATGTTCGTCATGTCCAAGTCATCGGTATGGTCCATGACAACATGGTCTGAGCCTCCGTCAAATCGGAGGGCATAATCCGCACCCGGCCCAATTTCCACAACACCGTACACGGGGAAGTATTGAGGATCGTTCTCCAAATCGTTCCAGGTGCCCGGTTCGATATTCCCCATATTTGTACTCGCGATGTGAACAAAGTGTTCGTCACCCCCTTCAGAAGGTTGGGCATCACCCCAGTTTCTGTACAAAAACGGGGTGCCGTCGTGCCAACGGTATTCGCCTTCACTTGTTGCGTCAGATAGACCAGTCCAAAGATGCCGGGATTGATTGTCCCACGATGCGAATGTCTCAAACAACCACGTGTTCTCATCCTCATCGTCAACGGTCACCAGAAACCCGTCCAGGGACCTTGCGTAGGATGCTGCGTCCTCCCATGATGAGGCGGTCAAAAGGTGGTAGGTGTTGTTGTTTGAGGGGTTGACGGCTGTATGAAGCACGGACATCCCATCATCTGGAGATTGTGCACTTCCGTAGGTCATCAACGGGGAAGCGACACTCGCCAAAAAAAGAACGACGAGGAATACGGCTTTGTTCATGTGGACTTCCACGCTGGGTTCCTATATCAAAAACATGGTGAATTGATTTGACGTTCAGCACCAGCAAAAGCGCCATCAAGGATTGAAATACAATGCCCGAGGGGCCATCCTCATGCACGATGAAATTGGTCTTCGAATTGATGGATTGCTTGAAGATGAAACCGATTGGGTGGCCGCAATGGCCACAGTGGTCTGCGAACTCCACCACGGATTTGACCACTTTCATTGGACCGGATTCTACCGAACCACACAACCCAATCTTCTGAAAATTGGCCCCTACCAAGGAGGACATGGTTGCCTTGAGATCCCCTTTGACAAAGGCATCTGTGGGGCTGCTGCACGAACCGGAGAAACTCAAGATGTTCCTGATGTTCATGTGCGTCCAGAACACATCGCTTGCAGCTCAAGCACTAACAGCGAGGTCGTGGTTCCCGTGAAGGACAGCAACGGTGCTGTTGTGGCTGTCCTTGATGTTGATTCAGATACACCTGCTGCCTTCTCTCCCGAAGACGTTGCTTTCCTCGAAAAGGTCTGTGAGATGCTCGGCCAACGATTTCACAATTGAGCAAAGCATCACTGAAGTTTCTTTCCACCGATTCGGAGTTCAGTTTGAAGGGGCATTTGGTGTTCCCAAGCGAATTCTTTGACAATGCGCCAGGCCTTTTCTGAGCCCTCGTAATCCTTAACGTCGATGATCTTATTTCGTGTATTGGCCTTGAAAGCAGCAACGGGCTCGGCATTTCTAAACACCAGATAGGCCGAACCAAAGCCAAAACGTTCCTTCATGATGTCAGCGAAATACGGAGCGATGGGGTCGGAGGGTGGAAGGACGAAATCACGGATAGCGGGGATGGAGCGTGCTTCTTCAAGCAGTTCCTTTCGACCCCAGCAGACCTGGTGGAAGTCTTCGATGAGAAAGCCCTTGATGAGCGTCCCGTCCTCCTCAAAGGTGTTGAGCACCGCTTTGAGTTCTTCAGGTTTGAAGGACGGGCCGGCCAATTGAGTCATTTGCCGGAGCGTGATGACGGGGAATTTTTCAACCAATTTTCTGATGTATTCCTTCCGTAACTCTGCTCTATCGACGCCCTCGGGCACGAAAACACTGCGGAAACCACCTCGGAAGTCCTGCACAATGTGGCCTGTGCGGATGAGGGGTTGGACGAGCTTTCTAAATTCGGATTGCGATAGAGCATGGCGTTCCTTGAACAAGTTAGGGTCGGAATGGCTGGCAAAGAACTCCACAATGTCCCAAAGTTCCTCATCAGCGGGTTGGTTGCGAATTGCCAGAATTTCCTGGAAGTGTTCGTAGGAGGCCCATACTTGGTGACCACGCAAGTTGATGCCTTGATGGAGGCGATGGGCGCTGGCCATGCTCTTCAGGTCCACGCGGTAGAGTTCACTGCGACCACGAAGAGCGAAGTCATCACGAATTTCATCCACCTTCTTGAGAGCGAGAATCTCGTTTTCATGACGAGTGGACTGGTGCAGGTGATGCTTGTGGAACAGTGCTCGCTCCGCAATTTCCCTGGGTTGTGGGTCAACCACCGCACCACGAATCATGCGTTCGCCCGTCATTTTGAAACCGATGTCCTCGAGTGCCTGACGCGTCGTTTCGTCCAAAGAGGATACGGGCTCGCTGTTGAAGTTTGAGAGGACGGAAACATCAACAAGTTGGGCTGCGTGGTTCTCAAGAAGCACCTCAAAGGCTTGACAGAATTCATCAAGATAAGCCGTTGGTACATGAAGATCTTTGATTTCGAGGTAATCGTTGACCTTGAACATCAAGACCTTGCCAATTGGGTCAACCCCTTTGAAGATGGGAAGGTACCAACCTCGGTCAAGTACGCTGCGAACCTCCCAAATGAAACGAGACACGTAAGGGTCGGACTGGGTGAGAATGCGAACCGTTCGGTCCTCTCGTCGGGGACGTGTCAATTCATCAACTTCATCTGGAGCGCAAAAGAAAGCCTCTGGTTCAGGGACCAAGGCCATGACCTTCGCTATACGGCCTGAAGATTCAAGATTCATGAGTGCAACGGTCAATTCCTCAAAACTACGTGAGACATAGAACCTCAAAGTGCTGGCTTTGACAGGACCCATGCGCCGAATTACTTCCTCAAGTGCATCCTCAAACGAGAGAGCAGGATAGACGTCCTGAACACGATGGAACAAAGACAGGCGACGGCGGCGACCGGCGACCTCCTCGAATTGTTTCACCACGAGCATTTGCCGCTCAAGGTTGCTCAGCGCGTTCTTCAAATCCCTCTGCAGGGATTTGTGTTCGTCTCCCTTAGGGTATCCTTGCATGATCTCTTGGCGAGTGACGTTTTCACCGGGTGGGATTTTGCTCAGGATTTCCTCTTCCATCGGACCCATCCAAGGTTCAGGCTTCAGTCCGAGCAGCATCGGGATGTTTCGTTTGGTCGTGTAGCCGATGCGATTGTGGAGCAAGCGACCCATGATGACATCTGAGTCCAACTGCACATCGGTCCAATCGTTGAATGCAAACTCATCAACGCGATACAGCAATTCTTGTTGCTTTTGGAAGAGCACGTGCTCGTTAAAAGCGGTGAAACTGTCTCCATATTGATGGAATGATTTGTCCAGAACCATGTTCTGAATCCAACGGTACTCCACCACTTCCTCCTCGCCGCCAGTGAGCCGGTGTTCGTCGATTTTCAGGATGTACTCGGCGTCGTTGGTTTGGATGAAGAACCCTACAGAAATCACGTTTCGACCTTCCAACTGGTGGAGATTACGCTCAATGAGTGATTGGGGGAATGGAAGACGCTCCACCATCTCTTCAGATGTTTTTGGCCCTTCTGAACCAAGCATTTCGATGATCTTGACGCGCAAAGCCTCCTGTGGGTCGCCAAGTGTCCGCTCTTCCCAATCCACAGGCTTGGTGCCGTCAAAAGCGGTGGCGATTTTGTAAGTCAAGCCCTTGGTGTGAAGTTCCAGCAAATTCTCAACATCCTTGCCACCGGCAACGGCGAGACACCCGAGCGTGCCGTGGATTTCTGCCATGTACGGAGCAAACCACTTGCCATCCAGCTCATCTTGGCCCGTGCCGTCAAGTTTCGTGATTTGGCCCGACTGACAAAGCTCCTCCACCCATCCGCGGATGGTATCCAGTGGGATGTTAGCCAGTTTTTCCTTGTACAACGGGTTGTTGAACTCACGGTCCAATCCACCCCCGTGGCTCATCAAGCGGAACAATTCCTTGGCGTTGGTTGGAACAGGTGCTTTGTCAGCGTAATAGGTGCTAAGCTGTTCACTTGACAATTCGGTAGCCAGCGAACGGGTGCCCAGAAGTCGTTGCAAGATGCTGGGGTCGATGTCCTTGACAAGGAAGGCGCGAGTTTTCATCGACATCAAATCTTCAAACGCCGACATGAAGAGCGACATGCCGAGCCGTGAAGGGACGACGACCTTGGTGTGGACAATACGAGCGTCGCCTGAGACACAGGCCTTGAGGAAATGTTCCAAACCGATGAGGTCGATATCACCAAACATGATCTCGTTCTTTGCTTCACGCATCAGCAAACTACCATCCATGGTGCGGTGCTTCTGCAGCAAGGCTTCGGCACGTTGCTGGAATTGCTGCGGGCTGATTTCTTCTGCACCCATTCGCTTTGGAATAATCAGTGAGCGCCCGGAAACTTCCCTGAACCGCTTTGCAAAAATTTGCGTGTTGATGATGTAGCGTTCAATGACATCCAAGTGATTGTTTTCTCTAAACGCCCTGTACATTTCACCCGGGTCAACTTCTTGGGATGTTTTCAGCAGTAAGCCGTTCTCATCAAACGACATTTCGATGACAGCGACGTTGTTGGATTCAGCCAATCCTGCCATGAAATAACCCAGGGCCGTGTTGAATCCTCTTCCTCTGCACGTCGTGATCATGTAGGTGGGGAACGCACCGCTGATGACCTGTTCCACCAGAATTCTTCGTGAATCTGGCACCTGGAAGGAATCAATGGAGTGTTCTTCGAGGTGTCTAGCAATGGCATTGGCCACTTCGTTGGACAAGCCATAAACTTCCCGCAGCAGCATGCGAGGGTCTTGCTCACGTCGCAAGGCGACGATGCAATGGCCGATGAGGTCCAAAAGGGCTTGAGAAAGTTCGCGGCTTCGACTCCGTGCCTCGCCAGACCAAGAAGGAATGGTGGGCCGGTGCCCAGTTACACTGGTGACGTTGACACGGGTGCCTTGGATGTTGGTCACCCTGTAGGTGGACCCACCCAGCAAAATGACGTCGCCGGTACGGAGATTGGAAACAAAGGAGCCCGATAATTTTCCGAGAATGGAACCTTCTGCATTGAACACCAAGTAGGAATTATCGGGAGCGATGGTTCCGATGTTCGTGTAGTAGATCATTCGAGAATAGCCTCGTTTACCGAAGATGTTCTCTTCCCAATCAATCCAAATTCTTCGCTCTTCCTCAAGCATATCGAGAACTTCAATGAAAT
>CALGEM010000066.1 GCA_937881505.1 uncultured euryarchaeote | reverse complement strand
CCCGGGTCGACGGGATGAAAACCCGTAATGATGGACCTGACTACACCACGCGAGCGGTGTTTGCCCCACTTGCGCCCTGTTCATAACCGTTCCCGTGCACAACGGTCGGGAAGCCTCACGCCTCACTCACAGGAGGTTGCTGTCCGAGGTTGTTCCACCACTTGTAGGCGAACCAAGCAGCGACACCTCCGAGGATCAGAAGCACAGCGAGAAGTATTTCATTGTCAAGGAACCACATCATGGCCTCCAAGGCTTTGTCGCCATAGAGGCCAATGAGGACGGCTTCAAGGCCGAAACGCAAACCTCGTCCAGCCAAGCCAGCAACGATGAACGGGCGCTTGGCCATGTCGCCCATGCCGGCCATCCATCCGAACACCTTGTAGGGGATGGGGGAAAAGGCGGCGATGAAAATGCCGAGCGTGCCGTATTTGGCCGTTAGGTACTCAAGTTTAGCAAGGTGTTTTTCTTGCCCGAAACGCTTCATGAGTGTCGTGCCCCATCGCTGACCGAGCCAATACCCCACCAGTGCGCCCAGCACGGAGGCGACGGTGACCGTTAACCACAACCATACGACCAGCGGGAGGTTTCCCATGGCGTTGACCAACATGGGGATGTACAACAAGTCCGGTGGAATGGGCTGAATAATCGCCTCGGTGAAGGAGAGAAGGAAGAGACTCGCTGGACCGAAGACGTCGAAGGCCTCCAGGATGGTGTCTTTCCAACTCATGGCTCGGCCTGTTCAATGTCTTTCATGAAGATAGGGGTGAGCGGTGCCTTCATGGAGGTGGTTCCGCTCTTCATTCCATGGAGCGGGTCTTGGACACGGCGGCTTTGCTCCATTGGCCTGTCCAACAGCTGGTCGGCGGCATTTGTGCACCATCGCAGGTTGAGGAACTTGAACGCTTGAGCCCCGCTCGTGCCCTTTTGGTTGAGTCGGCTGACCTTCAATGGCGTGCTGTCTCCGTACCTGCTCTCAAGCGAGCAAAGGACTGCGCAAAGGCGACGGGTGACTTGCCCCGCCTCTCGGACGTGGATTTGGATGTCCTCGCATTGGCTCTTGAGGCTGAGGCCGTTCTGGTCACCGATGATTATCGCCTCCAGAACGCCTACCAGCACGCGGGAGGTTCGGTTGAATCCGTGGCCAATGCGCCTTCCAAACACGTTTGGATTTGGGAACAGCGGTGCACCGGTTGCGGAGCAACTTCGGAGGTACCCAGCGAGGTATCTCGCTCCAAAAAGGGTCAACTCGGCGATTGCGATGTGTGTGGGTCGCCGGTGGTCATCAAGCGTCGCCGCTCGTGATTTCACTCGTTTTCATCCGTTGACTGCAGGGCCTCAAGGGCTTCCACTTTCTTTTCGAGTTCCTCAATCGGCATGCCCGCTGCATCAAGGCCCACGGCTTTTGCTCGGTCCATCAGGACCTGATCGGGAGTACGCCCACCGGCTTCGAGGTCGGCGACCGTTCGTGCGGCATCGCCCATGGAGGACACTTCATTCAACCCTTTGTGGAATTCACCTTTTGAGCGGCCGAGCGCGTTGGCCAGTTCAGGAAGGCGTTGAGCGCCGAACAAGACGAAAAACAGCAAGAGCAGAATGCTCAATTCAAGCGGTCCGAGTCCACCCACCATGGTCCTTCCTCATCACTCGCTTGTGCTTCCCGTTGTTGAAGGCTTGCCTGACTTGGTGTCCTTTGACAGCGATTAACCGCCGCTCACAGGTGGAAGCAAGGCCACTTCTGCCCCGTTCTCCACCACCGCGTCAATGGCGCACCGGTTTCCATCAATGGCCACTGAGAGGCCAAATGAGATCCATTCGCCCAACTCCATGCTTTCGACAATTTCCCGAACGGTTGAACCCGTTGGGACTTGAAGGGTGTGCTTGCGGCCACCAAGCCGTTCAGCGATTGGACCAAATGCGATGATGTCAATGCTTACCGTGGTGTCTTCCTTGGCCATGAGACGCCTTTCGGGCAGGGATTTATGAAGTCAATTCCCTTTGGTGAAACCATGACCCCTGCGCTTCAAGCGAGCCAACTGTGGAAACTCTACCAGGCAGGGGAATCCACCGTTGAAGCAGTTCGCGGTGTTGATGTCGTGGTTCAGCCCGGAGAAATGGTGGCGGTGATGGGTCCTTCCGGTTGCGGAAAAACAACGCTGCTCAACATTCTCTCCGGAATTGACGAGCCGACCTCTGGCATGGTTGTCGTGAACGGCCAACCCCTTTACGGCATTTCAGATGATGCCCGCACCGATCTAAGAGGCAAGCATTTTGGTTTCATCTTTCAAGACTTCAATCTCCTTCCGGTTCTTTCCGCTGTGGAGAACGTGGAATTACCACTGCTGCTCAACGGCTACGCTCCACAAGAGGCCCGACAGCAGGCGATGAAGGCCTTGGGTTTGGTTGGATTGGGCGACCGAAGTGAGCACCGGCCCGCAGAACTCTCCGGTGGACAGCAACAACGTGTGGCCGTGGCTCGGGCCATCGTTCACCAACCCTCCATCATTCTGTGTGATGAGCCCACTGGGAATTTGGACAACACCACATCCGGTGAGGTCATGGCCTTGCTCACTGAGATGAACAAAACACAGCAGACAACTTTTCTCATCGTCACCCACGACGCCAACATCGCTTCGTTGTGTCAGCGAACCATCACCATGAGTGACGGCTCCATTCTGACCGACGGGGCTTCTTCACCCACTGAGGAGGAATGAGCGTGCTGTTCTGGCTGGTGTCGGCCGGGGTCTTTGTTCTGCTTCTCAGCATCGTTTCCATGGTCACCGCTCGCCGATGGCGTGAGTGGTCTTGGGGCCAGCGGTTGCTCTTGCTGCTCACAGGGCCGGTGGACGGGCTTCTGGTCGGGCTTTTTCTCGTTTGGTTGGGGGCCTCGAACCTCACCGTTGCTGCCGGTGCCGTTTTGTTCGGTACGATGTCCATGCTATTTGTTCAACCCCTCTTGGTGCCTCAACGTCTCTTGGTATGGCGTCTTGCAAAGGAAAACATACGCAGAAGGAAACGGCAATCAGCCTTGATGATCGCAGGTTTGGTTATCGCCTCGAGCATCATCACCTCGTCCTTGGTGGTGGGGGATTCTCTTGACGCAACCGTCAGCCAAGAAGTCCGTGCCGCCTGGGGTGAAACCGATGTGCTCATCGCAGGTATTGACCCGATGACGGGCGTTGCCGTGGCGTACGATGAGGCCTTAGCTGAACGGTTTTGGCAGTCAATTTCAACCGACTCGAGCTTGAGTCAAGGCCTGGAAGGTCGGCAATATGGCGTGTACTCCACGGTGAGTTTGGCGGCCGAAAACGGGTTGGCCGAACCCTCCGTTCCCCTGTTTGCACGCAATGCAAGCGTGGACGAGGAAGGCGTTTGGGCCCCGCTGGATGCATCCACCGGCATGCGATTCTCGGACATCAAGGCGGTGAACGGTCAAGGCGACGCCCTTCACGTGGTTCTCAACACCGCTGCTGCCGAAGTCCTTGAGGTCGGAAGGGGCGACCTGCTCCAACTTGGGGCCTTCGTTTCCGACGAGGGCCAACGCGTCCGTACCTCTTCTTCAGTGCTGATTCACGCCGTTGTCCCAAACGAGGGACAAGGGGCGATGGCAGGCACGCAGTCTCCTGCGGTTTTCACCGACCTCGAGAGCGCCCAAACGCTGCTCGGCTTGGAGGGGAGCGTCACGCGTTTATCCCTCGCATACGCTCCAAACCTTGATGACGAGGCTTTGCGCGCTGCACTTCCCGGCTTGGAAGCGATGATGAACGCCTCGCTTACGGCTGAGGATGCAGGTGTGGTGTGGACGCTTGACGAGGCAACCGCTTCCTTGACGGTCTCATCAAGTGCAGGTTTGCAACGCATTGCAGGCGAAGACGTGGTGGCGCTGCGAGAAAACAAGTCCACGCTCTACCCAGAGGCTGCGCTGCTTGAAGTGCTCCAAGTCCCGCTCATCGATGTTGAGCATGATGATGAAGCGCTGCTGACGCTGGCCGACACAGACGTGACCCAATTGCGATTGGGAGCTGAGGCTTGGTGGCATGTGGCGCTGACGGGCATCGGTTTTGAGCCACTTGACGGCG
>CALGEM010000065.1 GCA_937881505.1 uncultured euryarchaeote | reverse complement strand
AAGAAAAGGCTGCTAAGGAAGCAGAAAAGAAGGCAAAGGCTGAGGAAAAGGCTGCTGCTGCTGCGCTTGTCAAGAAGGAAAAGGAAGAAGCCGCTGCTAAGAAGAAGGAAGAGGCTGCTGCCAAGAAGGCCGCTGCTGCTGAAGAAAAGGCTGCGAAAGAAGCCGAAGAAGCAGAAGCGGAAGCCAAGGCTGAGGCCGAAGCGAAGGCTGCTGAAGAGAAGGCTGCTAAGGAAGCAGAAAAGAAGGCAAAGGCCGAAGAAAAGGCCGCTTCTGCTGCCGCTGCCAAGAAGGCCAAGGAAGAGGAAGAAGCCAAGAAGAAGGCTGAAGCTGAAGCCAAGGCTGCAAAGGAGGCGGAAGAAAAGGCAAAGGCTGAGGCTGCTGCAAAGAAGAAGGCTGAGAAGAAGCCTGCTGCTACGAAGGAAGCCAAGAAGCAAGAGGAACTTCAACGTGTTAAGCAACGTGCCAAATCCATTGATTTCAAGGTCATTGGAGAAGCAACTTCAACCGAATTGAAATCCGAAGTCAAGAAGGGTGCAAAGACACTCGAAGTTGGAAATGCCTCAGAATTCGCCGACAGTGGATCTGCTGCAATCACCGATTCGAAGGGAAGCACACTCATCTCTTGGACGGGTAAGGATGGAAACGTCTTGACTGGCGTCACTGGTGTGACACGTGTCTTTGGGGTTGCATCGGTCGTTATGGTCAAGGATGACTTGCAAGTCATCAAGGGCATTGGACCGTTCATTGAAGAGAAGTTGAATGCACTCGGCATTACCACGTATCGGCAATTAGCGAACATGACGGCCAAACTTGAGACTCAAGTCAACGAAGCCATCGAGTTCTTCCCTGGTCGCGTTAAGCGAGACCAATGGGTTGCTCAAGCCAAGATTTTGCTCGGTGAAGATGTCAAACTCGATGAGAAGGCGTTGAAACAAGCCGAAGAACTTGAGCGAATTGCTCAGAAAGCTGAAGGTATTGACTTCGGCGTTCTTGGTGTTGCAAGCGCTTCTGAAGCGGACGATTTGCAGAAGATCAAGGGTATTGGACCGTTCATTGCTGAAAAGTTGAATGCACTTGGCATCTACAAGTTCAGTCAATTGGCCAACATGACTTCTGAAATTGAAGAAGAAGTCAACGTTGCCATCGAGTTCTTCCCTGGTCGCGTCAAGCGTGATGAATGGGCAAAGCAAGCAAAAGAATTTGATTCCAATTGACATGAAAATTTCGGAAATTGGTACCGCTGTTGTAACAAGGAAGCATTAAATTATTGAATTGATTTTATTAAAAGCGGCGCCTCTCATAATCGGTTTTTTTTGCCTGAAAACCAGTGATAAGAGGGTATCAATTAACTATAAGGACCGTCCGACATGAAAATATGGGTCAGTCTGCACTATCCCGAAGTTCGAAATTGATGACGTTCAAGTCGTTGTTTTTGGTTATCCTCATGATCACTATGTCGCTCTCAGCGGCCATCGTACAAACGCCTCCATCATCCCCTACTTCCGAAGACGAGGGAAGCGGATTCAGCGTTATGATTTCATACGATTCGTTTGAATGGGATTTTGCGATAATGAACCCGATCAACTGGTTTGGTGAAGAGGAAGTTCCGGCCGAACTCGCATCGCTCCCGCCAGCACCAATGTCGACGTCTGGACGGTCTGCACCATCCATCTCGTACTCGCCAAACACGTTTTCCTTGACGCAAGGTACGGCAATGAACACGGTTACACCGTCTGTGACTGGAACCGTAACATCTTGGTCGATCTCTCCTTCCCTCCCAGCAGGTCTTACCTTATCATCAACAACAGGGGCTATCTCGGGAACACCAACAGCTCTCTCTTCGCAAACAGCCTACACGGTCAATGCAAGCAACTCGAACGGTTACGATACGGCAACTGTAACAATTACAGTCAACGAACCATTGCCAGTCATAAATTACTCTCCGAACACATTCACGCTTTCCGTCGGTACTGCAATGACATCTGTAACGCCAACAATCTATGCAGGTACGGTCGATTCCTACTCGATTTCTCCATCGCTACCTTCAGGTTTGTCTTTGAACACCGCAAACGGAACCATTAGTGGAACACCAACAGCAGTTGCCTCCTCTTCTTCGTACACTGTTACTGCGACCAACACCGCTGGTACGGATACAGCAACTCTCACGATCGTCGTCAATGACGTTGCTCCAACGTCCATTACGTACAATCCTAGTTCATTCATTTTGACGAAAGGTACCACAATGAACACAACAACGCCAACTACGACCGGTGGTACGGTCACCACGTGGTCCGTATCTCCTTCGCTCCCAGCTGGGCTATCGATTGCATCTTCCGATGGTGCGCTCAGTGGAACGCCAACGGCTGTCACACCTCAAGCAACGTACACAGTCACTGGTACAAACACCGGAGGTAGTATTACAACAACAATCACGATTCAAGTTAACGATGTTGCTCCAATCATCAGTTATTCTTCTATTCCTGCGTTGACCAAGGGCACCGCAATGACCACGGTTTCACCAACTTCGAGCGGTGGAGTAGTCACTTCTTGGTCTGTTTCGCCTTCTCTCCCGGCAGGCCTTACCTTGTCCAGTACAACCGGTGCAATCTCAGGAACACCAACCACAGTCACAGCCTCTGCATCGTATACCGTAACGGCAACCAACACAGGTGGCACAGACACGGCATCGGTTACGATTGTTGTCAACGATGTCCAACCTCTCATCGGATATTCTCCGAATTCGTATACACTGACGAAAGGAACTGCAATGTCGACAGCAAGTCCAACACTTTACGGTACGGGGCAAGTCGTATCTTGGTCCGTATCCCCGTCGCTCCCGGCTGGAATTACCCTCAATACATCAACGGGTGACATCAGTGGAACGCCAACAGCAATCACTAGCTCTGCAGTGTACACCATTACAGCGACCAACAGTGGTGGAAGCGATACGACAACGATTACGATCGTCGTCAATGATGCGCTACCTATTATCTCATATTCTCAAACATCCTACACACTCACCAAAGATGTTGCAATGACTGCATCAACACCGACAGTGAACGGAGGAGCGGTTGTCACCTGGTCGATTTCTCCATCACTTCCAGCAGGCCTGACGTTCGAAACGAGTAACGGTACGATTTGGGGAACGCCAACAGCAATTACCTCATCTGCATCCTACACCGTTTCAGCGACGAATACGGGCGGTACCGATACTGTGGCTCTCACGATTGTCGTCAACGACGCTGCACCTACAGATCTGGATTACAGTCCAAACACGTTCACCTTGACCAAGGGAACGCAAATGACGACCGTGACGCCAACTGCAAACGGTGGAACGATCGTCTCGTTTTCGGTCTCTCCATCGCTCCCTGCAGGGCTTTCTCTTGATACCTCAACAGGTGCGATCAGTGGAACTCCCACAGCTGTTACCTCTTCCGCCTCCTACACCATCACCGCTACCAACACGGGTGGTACAGACACTGCTAGCGTGACAATTGTTGTCAACGATATTGCTCCTTCTGACCTGGACTACAGTCCAAACTCGTTCACTTTGACCAAGGGAACAGCAATGACCGCAGTTTCACCTACAACAAACGGCGGTACAGTCGTCTCATATTCCGTATCTCCATCCTTGCCTGCAGGCCTGTCGCTTAATACTTCAACCGGTACAATCAGTGGAACACCAACGGCAGTCACTTCCTCTGCTTCCTACACCATTACGGCAACCAACACTGGTGGGTCCGATACTGCGTCGATCTCCATCACTGTCAACGACATCGCTCCGTCAATCGCTTACAGCACAACCTCGTTTACTCTCACCAAGGGAACCGCCATGACAACGACTGCAGTCACCTCAACCGGTGGTGCAGTTGTCTCGTATTCGGTCTCTCCATCACTCCCGGCGGGCTTGTCTCTTGATACATCAACAGGTACGCTCAGTGGAACGCCAACCGCAGTCACATCCTCTGCTTCCTATACGATTACAGCAACCAACTCTGGCGGTACGGATACTGCAAGTGTGACCATCGTCGTCAACGATGTTGCTCCATCGATTACGTACAGTACGAACTCCTTCACATTGACCAAGGGAACCGCTATGACAACTGCAACAGTCACCTCGAGTGGCGGTACCGTTGTTTCTTACGCCGTATCTCCATCCCTCCCAGCCGGCTTGTCGCTTGACACTTCTACAGGTGCGATCAGTGGAACGCCAACGGCAGTTACCACCTCAGCATCCTACACGATCACGGCTACCAACACGGGTGGTACAGATACTGCGAGCGTTACAATCGTCGTCAATGATGTTGCTCCGTCGATTACTTACAGCACGAACTCCTTCACCTTGACCAAGGGAACTGCCATGACAACTGCAACGGTCACCTCGAGTGGCGGTACCGTTGTCTCGTATTCCGTATCTCCATCTCTTCCAGCCGGCTTGTCGCTTGACACCTCAACTGGCGCGATTAGCGGAACGCCAACGGCAGTCACGTCCTCTGCATCGTACACGATTACGGCAACGAACACCGGTGGTACAGACACAGCAAGCGTGACCATTGTTGTCAACGATATTGCACCTTCCATTAGCTATGGCACGACTTCCTACACGCTAACAAAGGGAACAGCCATGACCACTGCAACAGTTTCGTCGAGTGGCGGTGCAGTTGTCTCGTATTCCGTATCTCCATCACTCCCAACCGGCTTGTCGCTTGATACATCTACTGGTGCCATCAGTGGAACGCCAACTGCGGTAACATCCTCCGCTTCTTACACGATCACAGCAACCAACACAGGTGGTACTGACACTGCAAGCATCACCATTGTCGTCAACGACATTGCACCTTCGATTAGTTATGGTTCAACCTCGCTCACATTGACAAATGGAACAGCAATGACAACTGAAACAGTCACCTCAACTGGGGGAGCAGTCGTCTCGTATTCCGTATCTCCATCGCTCCCTGCTGGATTGTCGCTTGATACCTCAACCGGGGCCATTAGCGGAACACCTACTGCAGTGACATCGAGTGCATCCTACACGATCACCGCTACCAACACAGGCGGTACCGATACCGCAAGCATGACCATTGTTGTCAACGATGTTATCCCTTCGAATCTGGCCTACAGTCCAAACTCATTCACCTTAACCAAGGGAACGCAGATGACGACTGTGACGCCAACAGCAAACGGAGGAACGATAGTCTCGTATTCCGTATCTCCATCGCTCCCAGCTGGCCTGTCGCTTAATACTTCAACCGGTACAATCAGTGGAACACCAACGGCAGTCACTTCCTCTGCTTCCTACACCATTACGGCAACCAACACTGGTGGGTCCGATACTACAAGCGTGACCATTGTTGTCAACGATGTGATTCCTTCAGACTTGGATTACAGTCCGAACTCGTTCACCTTGACCAAGGGAACGCAGATGACGACTGTGACGCCAACAGCAAACGGTGGTACGATCACCGGTTGGTCTGTCTCACCATCCTTGCCAGCGGGACTCTCTCTTGATTCCACAACAGGTGCAATTAGCGGAACGCCAACAGCAGTAACCTCAAGCGCTACTTACACCATCACGGCAACCAACACTGGCGGTAGCGATACAGCAACAGTGACCATCGTTGTCAATGATATCGCGCCTTCCATCAGTTACGGTACGACCTCGTATACGCTAACCAAGGGAACCGCAATGACGACCGCAACGGTGACATCAAGTGGCGGCGCAGTCGTCTCTTATTCTGTATCTCCATCACTCCCAGCCGGCTTGTCGCTTGACACCTCCACCGGTTCCATCAGCGGAACGCCAACAGCAGTCACATCTTCAGCATCGTACACGATTACGGCAACCAACACAGGTGGTACAGACACTGCTAGTGTGACCATTGTTGTCAACGATATTGCACCTTCCATTAGCTATGGTTCGACTTCGCTCACTCTGGAAAAGGGTACAGCAATGACGACTGAAACAGTCACATCAACTGGCGGTACCGTCGTTTCCTACGCTGTATCTCCATCACTTCCTGCAGGATTGTCCCTTGATACCTCAACCGGTGCCATCAGTGGAACGCCAACAGCAGTCACCTCGAGTGCATCCTACACGATCACAGCAACCAACACGGGTGGCACAGATACAGCAAGCATCACCATTGTGGTCAACGATGTGGCTCCTACAATCTCGTACGGCACGACTTCATTGACACTCACTCGAAACAGTCCAATGACCACTCAAACACCAACAGTTGGTGGCGGAACAATCACCTCGTGGTCCGTTTCTCCTTCGCTCCCAGCAGGTCTCTCTCTCGATTCCACCACTGGTGCAATCAGCGGAACGCCGACCGCAGTCGCATCCTCTGCGACCTACACGATCACAGCAACCAACACTGGAGGTAGCGATACTGCGACAGTCACGATTGTTGTTAACGACATTGCACCTACGATCTCCTACAGCACGACCTCGTACACGCTAACAAAGGGAACCGCAATGACAACAGCAACCGTCACTTCGACTGGCGGCGCAGTTGTATCGTACTCGGTATCTCCGTCGCTCCCAGCAGGATTGGCGCTCGATACATCAACTGGCGCCATTAGCGGAACGCCAACAGCGGTTACTTCCTCTGCAAATTATACGATTACTGCAACCAACACGGGCGGTACGGATACTGCTAGCGTGACAATTGTTGTCAACGATATTGCTCCATCGATTACCTACAGTTCGAATTCGCTCACTCTGGAAAAGGGAACAGCCATGACAACCATCTCGCCAACATCAACTGGTGGTGCCGTCGTTTCTTACGCCGTTTCTCCATCACTCCCAGCAGGTTTGTCATTGGATACTTCGACTGGTGCAATCAGTGGAACGCCTACAGCGATTACATCATCAGCAACCTACACGATCACGGCAACCAACACCGGCGGTAGCGATACTGCAACGGTGACCATCGTCGTCAACGATGTTGCTCCATCGATTACCTACGGAACAACGTCCCTCACTCTCGAAAAGGGAACAGCAATGACCACGCAAACACCGACATCATCTGGCGGTACAGTAACATCGTGGTCTGTCTCACCATCGCTCCCAGCGGGCTTGTCTCTCGATACCTCGACCGGTGCGATTTCAGGTACGCCAACAGCGATCACTTCCTCCGCTTCTTACACAGTTACAGCAACCAACACCGGTGGTACGGACACTGCATCGTTGACCATCGTTGTCAACGATGTTGCTCCATCGATCTCGTACAGTTCGACCTCTCTCACCTTGGAAAAGGGAACAGCGATGACAACACTGACACCAACTACAAGCGGTGGAGCAATCACCTCTTGGTCTGTTTCACCATCACTGCCAACTGGCTTGTCTCTTGACTCTTCAACGGGTGCCATCAGTGGAACACCAACGGTAGTCATATCATCTGCAGCGTATACAATTACAGCGAGCAACACGGGCGGTAGCGATACTGCAAGTATCACCATCGTCGTCAACGATGTGATTCCTTCAGACTTGGATTACAGTCCGAACTCGTTCACTTTGACCAAGGGAACGCAGATGACGACCGTGACGCCAACTGCAAACGGTGGTACGATCACCGGTTGGTCTGTCTCACCATCCTTGCCAGCAGGTCTCTCACTCGATTCCTCGACTGGTGCAATCAGTGGAACGCCAACGGCAGTGACTTCGAGCGCAACCTACACCATCACGGCAACCAACACTGGTGGTAACGATACTGCAACCGTCACCATCGTCGTCAACGACATCGCCCCTTCCATCGCCTACAGTCCGAGCACGCTCACATTGACCAAGGGAACTGCAATGACAAATGCAACAGTCACTTCAACCGGCGGTGCCGTCGTATCCTACGCTGTATCTCCGTCACTTCCTGCTGGCTTGTCTCTGGATACTTCAACAGGTGCAATTTCAGGTACGCCAACAGCGATCACCTCCTCTGCTTCGTACACGATTACGGCGACCAACACGGGCGGTACAGATACTGCAAGCGTGACTATCGTCGTAAACGATATCGCACCATCTGCGGTAACATATTCGCCGAGTTCGCTTACATTGATCAACGGTACAACCATGTCGACAGTTGAGCCAACTTCGGGTGGCGGAGCAGTCACAAATTGGTCGATTTCACCATCGCTCCCAGCAGGGCTAAGCTTCAATAACACTACAGGAGCAATTAGTGGAACACCAACTGCGATCACTTCCTCTGGAACCTACACCGTTACAGCAACCAACACGGGTGGAAGCGCCACAGCAACGCTCACTATCCAAGTCAACATGGCTCCTCCATCATCGATTACCTACACCCCAAGTTCATTCACCTTGACAAAGGGAACTGCAATGACCAACGTCACTCCATCTGCGAGCGGTGGAACAATTGCCTCTTGGTCGGTTTCTCCTTCGCTCCCAGCAGGCTTGTCCCTGAACACAGCGAATGGTACAATCAGCGGAACACCAACCGCTGTTACCTCCTCGGCTACTTACACAGTTACAGCAACCAACGCAGGTGGAAGCGCTACAGCAACGTTAACCATCCAAGTCAACGACATTGCTCCTTCGACGATTACGTACTCTCCGAGTTCACTCACCCTTACAAAGGGTACAACGATGACAACCGTTACGCCAACAACGAGCGGCGGTACGCCAACATCGTGGTCGGTTTCTCCATCGCTTCCAGCAGGTCTTGCGTTGTCAAGTACAACCGGTGCAATTTCAGGAACACCAACGGCAGCGTCTTCGTCTGCAACGTACACGATCACGGCGAACAACAGCGGTGGTAGTGCAACAGCAACCGTAACCATTCTGGTTAACGATGCTGCCCCGTCGATTACATACTCACCAAGTTCGTTCACGCTAACAAACGGTACGGCGATGACAACAGCAACAGCAACCAACACAGGTGGTTCAGTAACCTCATGGTCGATTTCACCAGCACTCCCAACAGGTCTAACCTTTGAAACAAGCAACGGTACGATTTGGGGAACACCAACCGAGGTTTCCTCATCCACATCCTACACGGTAACAGCAACCAACCCTGGTGGAAGCGGTACAGCAACCGTTACAATCCAAGTGAACGATGTTGCACCATCGTCAATTACCTACACCCCGAACTCGTTTACATTGATCAACGGAACTGCAATGACAACGGCTACGCCCACATCGAGTGGCGGTACAGTCACATCTTGGTCTGTCTCTCCATCACTCCCATCCGGTCTATCGTTGGACAACACGACCGGTGCAATCAGTGGAACACCTACTGCGATTACTTCATCTGCAACCTACACGATTACGGCAACCAACACGGGTGGAAGTGCTACAGCAGTTGTGACCATCCAAGTCAATATGGCACCACCGTCTTCGATCTCGTACAACCCAAGCTCTCACACATTGGTGAAAGGTACTGCCATGACCACAGTCACGCCAACTGCAACCGGAGGTCCAGTTTCAACATGGACGATTTCACCTTCGTTGCCAGCAGGCCTCTCCATCTCTGCAACAACAGGTGCAATTTCTGGTACACCAACGGCGATTTCATCGTCAACCTCCTACACAATTACAGCAACCAACGCTGGTGGTAGCGGTACTGCGACTGTGACAATCGTCGTCAACGACATTGCTCCGTCTTCGGTTTCTTACAGCCCAAGTTTCCTCACCTTGACGAAGGATTCTGCCATGACCACTGCAACGCCAACTTCACTCGGTGGCGCTGTTGTATCATGGTCGCTCACTGGAACACTGCCAGCAGGACTATCCTTCTCAACCTCAACTGGAGCCATTTCAGGTACGCCGACTGTCGTAAGTAATGCAACGACCTACACGGTAACAGCAACCAACTCTGGTGGTAGTGCTACAGCAACCGTCACCATCTTGGTCAACGATGCTGCACCATCGATTACCTACACACCAAGTTCGTTCACTCTCACCAAGGGTACTGCAATGACAACAGCAAATCCAACCGCAAGCGGTGGAAATGTAACTTCCTGGTCGATTTCACCAGCACTCCCAGCAGGGCTGACTTTCTCGACAGCAAACGGTTCGATTTCGGGAACACCAACAGCGGTTGCATCCTCTGCAAACTACACAATCACTGCAACGAACGCAGGAGGCAGCGGTACAGCAACTGTTACCATCCAAGTCAACGATCTTTCACCATATTCCGTATCTTACAGTGGAAGCCCATTCACACTCACGAAGGGAACAGCGATGACAACAGCAACGCCATCCGCATTGGGTGGTACGGTTACCTCTTGGGCAATCACGCCAGCGCTCCCAGCAGGTCTCACCTTCTCCACTTCGAACGGTGAAATCTCAGGAACGCCGACTGCCCTATCTTCCTCAACCACATACACAGTGTATGCCAACAACACGGGTGGAAGTGCAACCGCATCCGTAACCATCACCGTCAACGACGCTGCTCCATTCGACATCGTATACAGCGGAAGTCCGTTCACTCTATCGAAGGGAACAGCGATGACAACGGCAATGCCATCCTCCAGTGGAGGAACGGTCACAGGTTGGTCGATTTCGCCATCACTGCCTGCAGGTCTTGCATTCTCAACGTCGACGGGTGCAATCTCAGGAACGCCAACGTCTGTCAGTTCTGCAACCAATTACACGGTTACAGCAACCAACACTGGCGGTAGTGCAACTGTAACAATCTCGATCCTCATCAACGATGCTGCACCGTCGGGAGTCGCATTCAGCGGAAGTCCGTTCACCCTTACGAAAGGTGTTGCAATGACAACAGCAACCCCTTCGGTGAGTGGCGGAACTGTCACCTCATGGTCCGTTTCTCCTGCGCTTCCAGCAGGCCTATCCCTGAACAATTCGACAGGTGCAATCTCTGGAACACCAACAGCAATTACTTCCTCTGCAAACTACACGATCACAGCAACCAACGCAGGTGGTAGTGATTCGACAACCGTGGTCATCGTCGTCAACGATGTTGCTCCTTCGTCAATTATCTACTCTCCAAGCTCTCTCTCATTGACAAAGGGCGTAACGATGTCTGCAGTGACTCCACAAGCAAGTGGCGGTACGCCAACATCATGGTCGATTTCTGCTACACTCCCAGCAGGTCTCTCGTTCTCAACCTCAACTGGAACAATTTCAGGAACACCGACTGCTCTTAGCTCAATTGCGTACTATACTGTAACAGCAACCAACACGGGCGGCAGCGCTACTGCTGTCATATCGGTCCAAGTCAACGTTGCTGCACCATCCATCAGTTACAGCACAAGCTCGTTCACACTTGTCAAGGGTGTTCCAATGAGTACGGTTTCACCAACCTCGAGCGGAGGGCCTGTCGCTTCATGGTCAATTTCACCAGCACTCCCAGCAGGATTGACGTTCAACAACTCGACTGGTGCAGTCGGTGGAACACCATCGGCAGTATCTTCATCCACATCGTACACAGTCACCGCAACCAACGCTGGCGGTACTGGAACAGCGACCTTGACCATCCAAGTCAACGATATTGCTCCATCGTCCGTTGCATACAACCCGACCTTCATCACGCTGGCGAAGGACTCGGCAATGACGGCTGCAACTCCGTCCTCGGGTACGGGTGGTGCGGTTGATTCATGGTCGATTTCACCGGCGCTCCCTGCTGGTCTGTCAATGGACACCTCGACAGGTACAATCTCAGGAACACCTACGGTGACAAGCAACGCCACAACCTACACTGTGACTGCAACCAACACTGGAGGAAGTGCAACCACAACGGTCACTATCCTCATCAACGATGCAGCGCCGTCTGGAATTACCTACAGCCCAAGTTCGTTCACGCTCACCAACGGTGTTGCAATGACAACGGTTATTCCAACAGCAAGCGGTGGAAATGTAACCTCCTGGTCGATTTCACCAGCACTCCCAGCAGGTCTGTCGTTCTCAACCTCGAATGGGTCAATCTCTGGAACACCAACAGCAGTGGCATCCTCGGCAAACTACACGATTACTGCAACGAACGCTGGAGGAAGCGGAACAGCAACCGTTACCATCCAAGTCAATGATCTCTCACCATACTCTGTTTCGTACTCTAGTAGTCCGTTCACTCTCGAGAAGGGATCTGCTATGACTCCAGCATCTCCATCTGCGAGTGGCGGTACAGTCACCTCTTGGGCAATCACGCCAGCGCTTCCAGCAGGTCTCACCTTCTCGACTTCAACCGGTGAAATCTCTGGTACACCAACTGTTGTACAGTCTGCTACTACATACACCGTGTACGCAAACAACACCGGTGGAAGTGCAACTGCATCGATTACCATCACCGTGAACGATGCGGTTCCATCGAACATTGTCTACAGTGGAAGTCCATTCACGTTGACAAAGGATTCAACCATGACAAACGCTACACCGACATCCACTGGTGGTGCGGTTGTTTCCTGGTCGATCTCACCAGCTGTTCCTGCCGGATTGACGTTCGACACCTCAACAGGAACAATCAGTGGTACGCCTACGGCCGTTGCCTCTGCAACCAACTACACGGTTACAGCAACCAACACTGGTGGTAGTGCAACGACAACGATTTCGATCCTTGTCAACGATGCACCACCTGCTGCTGTTTCCTACGGTGTCAACAGCCTCACCCTGACGAAGAACGCAACAATGACGGCGATTACGCCGACATCGAGTGGCGGCACGGTCGCATCCTGGTCCGTCTCTCCAGCACTCCCAGTTGGTCTAACACTCGACACATCGACAGGTGCAATCTCTGGAACACCGACCGGAATCAACGCTTCTGCAACCTACACGATTACTGCAACCAACGCTGGTGGTAGCAACTCCACAACGCTGGTTATCGCTGTCAACGACATCTCGCCGTCCTCAGTAAGTTACTCGCCAAATTCGTTTACAATTGCGAAGAACTCGACGATGACAAGCGTCACTCCAACATCTACTGGTGGAGCGGTTACCGCATGGTCCATCTCTCCAGCATTGCCTGCTGGTTTGTCGTTGGATACATCGACTGGAACAATTTCAGGAACGCCTACTGCGATTACTTCGACCGCTACATACACTGTAACCGCAAGCAACTCTGGTGGAAGTGCTACCGCAACTGTCACAATCACAGTGACCGATGAAGCACCATCGACCATTGCTTACAGTCCAAGTTCGATCACGCTCACCAAGAACGTCGCTCTAACAACCATCACACCAACATCGAGTGGTGGAGCTGTCACTTCGTGGTCGATTTCACCAGCACTCCCTGCTGGTTTGGCTTTCGATAACACAACGGGTGCAATCTCAGGAACGCCAACCGCTGTTTCGAATTCCACATCCTACACAATTACAGCAACCAACGCAGGTGGAAGCGACACTGCAACCGTCACGATCCAAGTCAACGATGTAGCACCTTCCTCAGTTGCTTACAGCCCAAGTTCACTCACTCTAACCAAGGACAGTGCAATGACAACGGCCACGCCAACCTCAACTGGCGGAGCGGTAACGAACTGGGAAATCACTCCTGCCCTCCCTGCTGGATTGTCGTTTGACAACACGACAGGTGCAATCTCTGGAACGCCAACCGCTGTTAGCAACTCAACAACCTACACGGTTACTGCAACCAACTCTGGTGGTAGTTCGACTGCAACGGTGACCATCCTCGTCAACGATGCACCGCCTTCCGGCGTAACCTACAATCCAACTTCGGTGACACTGACAAAGGATGTTGCAATGACTTCGCTCATGCCAACAGTAGGCGGTGGCGGAGCAGCCACCTCTTGGTCGGTCTCTCCTGCCCTACCAGCAGGATTGTCCCTGAACGCTACAACCGGTGAAATCTCAGGAACGCCAACCGCAGTAACACCTCTGACAAACTACACCATCACAGCAAGCAACGCTGGTGGAAGCAACTCGACAACGTTCACACTCCAAGTCAACGATGTTGTACCAACAATCGAGTACGTGCCAAACGACTTGTCAATGACCAACAACACTGCAAGCAGTGACCTACCACTTTCACCAACCATCACTGGTGCAGGTACGATTGTATCTTGGACAGTCAGTCCAAGCCTACCATCTGGCCTTGCTCTTGATGCAGCAACTGGTGAGATTACAGGAACACCAACGGAACTCATTACTCGTACAATGTTCACCATAACAGGAGCCAACTCTGGCGGATCGGCAACAGCATACATCAACATCACAATTGTTGACCAAGTTCCAACGTTTGAGTACGTTCCAAGCGACTTGACATTGACCAACAATACGGCAAGCAGTGATCTACCAATTTCACCAACCTTGACAGGACCTGGTGAATTTGTTACCTGGTCCATCAACCCAAGCCTGCCAGCAGGTCTTGCATTCGATACAGCTACTGGTGCCATCAGCGGAACACCGACAGAATTGATGACCACCACCAACTTCACAATTACAGCAACCAACACTGGTGGAACTGAAACAGCATACATTAACATCACAATTGTCGATCAACTCGCAACGATTGCGTACTCTCCTGACGACATAACGTTGAACAACGCTACGGTGAGCACTGATCTCCCACTTTCACCAACAATTACTGGTGATGGTGAAATCCTCTCTTGGTCCATCAGCCCAAGTCTGCCAGCAGGACTCGCCTTCGATACTGCGACTGGAGAAATCAGTGGAACGCCTACAGAACTCCTGCCACGTACAATGTTCACGGTTACTGGAACCAACTCTGGTGGAACCGTTTCAACCGACCTCTACATCACGGTTCTCGACACCTTGCCTGTAATCGACTATGTGCCAAGCGATGTTGAATTGCTCAACAACTCAAGCGTCCTTGACATGGTGCCGATTTCAAGCGGTGGAGACATCACTGCTTGGTCGATCACACCTGAACTCTCTGCAGGTCTTGTTTTCGACAACACAACGGGTGTCATCAGTGGAACTCCTACTGAGATTACCGGTCCAATCACGTACATGATCACAGCCTCAAACGATGATGGATCAGGTACAGCCTACGTGACCATCTCGGTTCAGGACGTCGTTTACGATACGAACTCAGAACCTGTCTACATGGTCAACGGTTCGACAATCGACCCAATTGCACCAATCTCAACCATCAACAATTCACAGTATGAGATTGAACCTGAACTCCCTGAAGGATTGATGTTTGGTGCAACCAATGGAACCATCTACGGTACACCAACCGAGCCAATGCCACTGACCAACTTCACCATCTATGCGAACTCGAGTTTGTTCAGTTCAAGCTACACCGTTGCACTCGAAGTGCTTGGTGACTCCGATGGTGATGGTGAGCCTGATGCTCTCCCAGCAGACTACACTGGCGATCTCATCGAAGATACTGATGACGATGGCGACGGTGTATCCGATGTGGATGAAACCGCTTGTAACACTGACCCACTCGATTCAGAATCAACACCGACCGATCTTGATGGAGATGCGGTATGTGATGCATTGGATGAAGACATTGATGGCGATGGAATCGCCAATGACGTAGAAACTACTGGCGATCCAATCACAAACGCAACAAACGCTGATAGTGATGGCGATGGCATCTGTGACGGCCCATCAGCACCTGCATTGCCAGCCGATGTTTGTACTGCAGGACCGGATGCATTCCCGAACGATGCTGCAGCATCTCAGGATACAGACGGTGACGGCGTACCAGACGAACTGGTTGACGGTATTGAAACCGAGTTGGTCGCAGATACGGATGACGACGGCGACGATTGGTCCGACGAAGACGAAGCACTCTGTGGAACCAGCTCGACCGATGCATCAAGCACACCAATCGACGGCGATGGCGATGGAACCTGTGACACTGTTGACACAGATGACGACGGAGATGACTGGTCTGACGAAGATGAAGCACTCTGTGGAACCAACTCCAAGCTAGGTACAAGCATACCATTCGACGGCGATGACGATGGAATTTGTGACGCTCTCGATACCAAGGTACTGGGCTACTCCAACAACGGCACGTCGGCTGAAGTATTCGAAGCAGTCATCAACCAATCTGGCTTCGAGATTCAACCGAACTTGACCGGTATGGAACCAGGCACATGGTCAATTGTCCCAGCCCTCCCAGCAGGATTGGAATTCAATGGAAGCATGTCCCGATCCGGTGAGTCTGGAATTATCTCCGGTGTACCAACCGAGACATCTCCGATGACCGAGTACACCGTGTTTGCCAACAACAGCCAAACCGGTGTACAATTCACCTTCACAATGGCGATTCTTGCAGATACCGACAACGATGGACTGCCAGACGGACCATCGGCTACAGGTCTTGAAGTCGATCAAGACGATGATGGTGATGGTGTCCTCGATGAACTTGAAGTCAAGTGTGGAAGCAATCCGGGCGATGTAAATGATGTTGCAACTGTTGACGATAACGGTGAATGTATCGATACCAAGTCCTCTGATGAAGACGATGATGGCGGCTTGTTCCCATGGTGGTGCTGCTTGTTGCTCTTGCTGCTCCTTCTCTTGCTGCTCCTCTTCTTGAGGAACCGAGAGAAGGTTATCCTCGTTGGTCCTGAACCAGAGTACACAACCTCTGAGCCGAACTTCGTTTCTGGCGCAGGAACAAAGGAAGATCCATTCGTCCTCAAGCCTGTGAAAGCCCTCAAGGCAGGAACAACTGCAACGACGAAGGAAGCAATTCTCATCACCGATATGTCGCCTGATGTCAAGGTCAAACTCCTTGATTTGGCAGAAGAGACCAACGCTAAGCGTTTCAAGATGGTCGAAATTGACGGTTCAACAGAAGAGCCAGGATTCCTTCTCCAAGCGGATGAAGAAGGCAACCTAAGCCTACGTCTTGTCTTTGATGACAGCGAAGATCCAACCTACCCAGGTGGTACGTACGAAGGTCAAGTGAAACTCGGAAAGGCATCCGTTTACTTCTCTTGGACTGTCGAAGTCAAGGAAGACAAGCGGATGATGAACAAGATCCGAAAGGAGCAAGAAGCTGCTGAAAAGGCCGAAAAGGAAGCCAAGGCCGCTGAAGAGAAGGCTGCCAAGGAAGCCAAGGCTGCTGAAGAAAAGGCTGCTAAGGAGGCTAAGGCTGCTGAAGAGAAGGCTGCTAAGGAAGCTAAGGCCGCTGAAGAGAAGGCTGCCAAGGAAGCCAAGGCTGCTGAAGAAAAGGCTG
>CALGEM010000064.1 GCA_937881505.1 uncultured euryarchaeote | reverse complement strand
CGAAAGTTCTGGCCCACCGGATTCAACGATGGTGCCGTCGATCATGACGTGAACGAAGTGAGGTTGGACGTGGTCAAGCAGACGTTGGTAGTGAGTGATGATGAGGCAGCCTGCTTCGGGAGCGACGCTGTTGATGCCTTTCGCCACGATGCGAAGCGCATCGATGTCAAGACCCGAGTCCGTTTCGTCAAGGAGCGCCAGCGTGGGTTTGAGCAGGAGCATTTGGAGGATTTCCAATCGCTTCTTTTCCCCACCGCTAAAGCCGTCGTTCACGTAGCGAGAAAGGACGGACTTTTCCATCTCAAGATCCTTCATGGCGGCGTTGAGTTCCTTGCGGAATTCTCGGCCCTTCAACGGTTCGTCCCGCACAGATTGGACGGATTTCTTGAGGAAGGTGCCCACTTGCACGCCAGGGATGACGGCAGGGTATTGGAAGGAGAGAAACATGCCTGCACGGGCTCGCTCAAAGACGCTCATCTCCTCGATGTTGGTGCCCATGTAGTGAATGCTTCCCTTGGTGATTTCGTAGGCAGGATGCCCCATGATGACGCTGGCAAGCGTGGATTTACCCGCACCGTTGCGACCCATGATAACGTGGATTTCACCACGATTGATGGTCAGACTCATGCCGTTGAGGATGGGCGTTTCATCAACGCTCACGTGAAGGTCCTCAACCCGCAGGATTTCATCGGCCATGGTCATCCCTGTATCTCCGTCTCGTCTCTCCTTTATCAAGGGATGTAGTTCCCATGTGTTGACCGGTTTCGGGGGTGAAACCACCCGCTTGGTTTCCTTTGGGAGTGCGAGGGTTGAAGTTCATCAGCCCGAGGGAAAGACATGGACGACGATTTGGTGGCCAAGTACGCCGCTGAAGCCAAAGCGGCCATGGAAGCTGAGGCGGCCCGCCGTGTCGCTGAGTCCACCGACCCTGAAGAGGAAGAGCGCTTGCGAAACACATCGCTCTTTGATGTCCTTGAAACCGATCACTTTGTGCCGGCCCTTTTGGCCCGTCTGGGTGCTGTCAGGGCCGCCCTTGACGGCCACGGCGGTGGCATCGCCGTCTCCCAAATCGAGCAAGAAAGCAACCAACTCGACCTCGTTCTCGACCTGACGGGAGCCTGCTTGTCCTGCGGTGCTGCCCCTGGAACCCTTGAGGGCGTCAAACACGACCTCGAAGCTGATGGCGAGATTCAGCGAATTCGGTTTTCATCCGCTCTGCTCGACACGTTTGATGACCTTGGGCGTGAATTTATCCTCGCCCATGGCGCCGTTGAGTTCGTGGACCTTCCATCCGACCAGGCAGGCGAATAATCGGCCGAGCCTTTGAAAAAAGACGCACATGAGGCCGTGGTATGACCGCTTGGAGTGACGACAGGCGGGACGACCCCACCCCCTGCAGGGACCAAGACCACGGTCGATTCGAAATCACGCAGCGGGACGGGCGGGCTCGCTTGGGCCGGTTGCACACCCGTCACGGTGTGTTGGAAACACCCGCTCTTTTGCCGGTCGTCAACCCCAACATTCGGACGATAGAACCCCGTGTCATGTGGGATAAATACGGCATTCAAGCCCTCATTACAAACTCCTACATCATGTGGAAGCACGAGGACCTCCGCACGGTTGCTCAAGCCGATGGCGTTCACCAACTTCTCGACTTTCCAGGCGTCATCATGACGGATTCTGGCACCTTCCAGTCCTACGTCTACGGAGATGTGGAAGTCGGCGTGGATGAAATCGTCGCCTTTCAGCGTTCCATCGGGGTTGACATCGCCACCATGTTGGATGTGTTTTCACGACCGGACATGAATGCCACAGAGGTTGAGCATGCTGTGCGTGAAACAGAAGCGCGGGCTGCCCAGAGCATCAAGGCTGCTGAAGACACGATGCTCAACGGACCTATTCAGGGCGGCGTATTCAGAGAGCTGCGTCATATCTCTGCCCAACTCATGGGGCAGCATCCCTTCGCTGTCCATCCCATCGGAGGAATCGTACCGGTGATGGAACAACAACGCTACAAGGAATACGCAAAAATCATGCTCGCAAGCCTTCCCTTGCTTCCACCCAACCGACCCGTTCACATGTTTGGTTGCGGCCATCCCATGCTTTTCCCGATGTCCATTGCGCTGGGAGCCGACCTGTTTGATTCGGCGGCTTACGCCTTATTTGCCAGGGACGGACGCTTGCTCACGCCGTGGGGAACCGAGCGCATCGACGACCTTGTTGATTGGCCACTGTTGATGCCTTGCGTTGCGCAATTGACGCCAGAGGACGTCCGCAAAATGAAACCGAAGGAGCGAGAGGCGATGTTGGCTCACTTCAATCTCGAAGTCACCCTCGCCGAACTCGCTCGCTGCAAACAAGCGGTTCGTGAAGGGAAAATTTGGCAACTCGCCGAACAACGAAGCCATCAACATCCTGCCCTTCGGGAGGCCTTCCTTTGGCTCACCACGCCCCCAACCATGGAGCGCAACGTACGACCGGACCGGTTTTACACCGACCGGGACGCCGCACGGGACCGAGACCGAGACCAAGGCATGTGGGAAGACGCGTGGGATTGGGTGGTTTGGAGTCAGTTGACGCCCCGTACCGGTGGCGTATTGTGGGGTGGTGACGACACGTTTGGCCGACCGCATGTCGCCAAAGCCCGACGCACACTCCAGTTGCGATGGCAAGCCCGTGAAGGCACCGACCGCGTGGTCGTTTTCCACGGAATTCGGGGGCCATTCCGTGAACGCATCAACGAGGTGTTGGAGTGGCTCAAGACGCATCATCCCACCCTTCAAGCGGTCATTTTGACACCGCTCGGTCTCGTGCCTGCTTCGTTGGAAGACCTCAACCCCTTCGCCCACTTGGACGCACCCCCTTGGGTGCTTCGCCACCAACCCGAACGCGATTGGATTCGCAGAGAACTTGACCGTCTGGGTCTCCACGGCCAAGCCTTTGCCACCGTGGATGTTCACGGTGATGGGATGAAACAACGCTTGGCGGGAGCCCTTGGAGAACTGGGATTGTCAAACGAGGTTCACCAACCGATTTCCGATGAACAACGTGAGCAAGCACGGGCTTCGCTACGAACCGACCAAGGTGTCGACAAATTGTCTGTTCTTCTCAACGTCGACCGCCCTTCTGCAGAGCGCGTGATGAACGCCACCACCTTTGTGGTCAATCGTGAAGGCCGGATGAAGAACATCAACGACGCCGACGGCGTCCATCTGTTCAGCCCTCGTTTGCGAGACGGGGGCCTGTCCATGGCCACCGCTGGTGCGCAAGCCTTGCTGGAGATTCGCACCGAGTCACTGCCAACCTCGCTTCCCCGAACCGAATGGTGGGGGCACGGCTCAAAGGGTCCCGCTGTTGTGGTGGTTGACCAAGACGCTGAACCCTTTGTTCGCAAGGGCCGCAACGTGTTCCATGGCTTCGTGCTGGCATGTGACCCTTGGCTGGCACCTGGAGAAGCCTGCATCATCACCAACGAAAAAGGAAACTTCCTAGGCCACGGTGTGTCCCAATGCACATCGACGGAAATGGCCGCTTTCACCAAAGGCATCGCTGTGAAAACCCGAGGCGGCTACGAAGGTTGAACCACCCACGGGACGAAAGGCTTCATGGGTCGTCGTCCATCACACAAGGCCGGAGAGGACCATGGCGGATGAACCAATCATCCAAACCAAATCGCTCACCAAAGCATACGGTCCGCACGTCGCTCTTGAGAACCTCAACATCAACATCCCACGAGGAGCCACTGGATTACTCGGCCAAAACGGTGCAGGCAAGTCCACCTTCCTGAAGACCATCCTCGGATTGATTCAAGCGACTTCGGGCGAAGGTACGGTGCTGGGCTACGACATCCGAAACCAAGGCGTAGAGATTCGTCAGCGCATTGGCTACATGCCGGAGTACGATGCGCTCAACCCCGACATGGACGCCATCCATCAGGTCCGATATTCAGGGGAATTGCTTGGGATGAACCCCGTTGTGGCGATGAATCGCGCCCACGAAGCGCTCCAATTTGTCGGAATGGGCGAGCAACGCTACCGAGAGATTGGAAGTTTTTCGACAGGCATGAAGCAAGCGACAAAATTAGCCTGCGCCATCATTCACGACCCGGATTTACTCATCGCTGATGAACCCTCAAACGGCCTTGACATGAAGGCAAGGGAATTCATGATCTCCACGCTCAACACCATGGTGAACGACGCCAACCGTTCCATCTTGATGGCGAGCCACCTCATGGACGATGTTGAGCGCGTTTGCGAGAACATCATTCTGCTCCACAAAGGGACCTTGGCTGCTCAAGGGAAGATTGAGGACTTGAAGGCCATTGACCGTGAAATCGAAATTCATGTCTGGGGCGGTGCGACGCCACTGGAGCAGCGCTTGCTCGACCAAGGGTTCCGGGTTCGGAGAGAAGGCCGCGTCATGCGAATCGCCCACACCCGTGAAGACACGACCACGAGCATTCTCCAGGCAGCCGCTGATGTCGGTGCTCAAATCAGGCGAATGCACGAATACGAGGCATCGCTTGAAGACCTCTTCTTGGCGATCATGGACAACCTCGGCTACAGCGTGAAATCAAGTGACGACCTGCTGAAATCACCGATTGAAGCAAGGCGGGTTGACGCCCCAGAATCCTTGGGAGGTGGAGCTGCTTGAGCGATGAGAATTTGACTCCAGAGGCGCCCGTCACAGGCCAGGGGCGCATGGACGTAGCGTGGGGCGCCAACACAGGCGATGAACACCCCGATGAAGTTCAACGTGCATCAACGCCCCAAAGCGGAGAAATCTTCGAGCAACTCTACACGCCCTGGACCGGCCAATTGAATCCACGATGGATGCGAAACTGGTCGATTCTGCGCCATCATCTTCTGGGGATTTTCAAAAAAGGGCATCGGCCTTGGACGATGCCGACGAGGATTTTCATTCTCATCGCCTTCCTTGCCTCACTTTCTGATGCGGGCATGACCTTGCTGTCAGGACTTGTCGGGAGTTCGGAATTCCATTCCTTGTTCGGTGTCAGCCGAGATAACCTCTACGGCCACGTGTTGGGTTTCTTCCCACGCAACGTGCTCTACTACCCCATCGTGGCCGCTCTGTTGGTTGGAGGCGTCATCTCAGAAGACCGTCAACACGGAACGTCCGCTCTCTATTTTTCACGGCCCATCTCAAGGTTTGACTACGTGGGCATGAAGTTCCTTTCAGTGGCCATGATTCAGGCCCTGGTCGTTCTCATCACCTACGTCCTCTATTTCCTTGCCGAAGTCGTTGCGTTTGGCCGAGGATGGGCATGGATGGTGGACATCTTCCCGATGTTCCTCGCCGGGATGATCGCCGGCCTGCTGCTGATTTTCACCTATACCAGCATCGGCCTCAGCCTCTCGAGTGTTTCTACGGGACGGTTTTTCCCTGGCATCGGGCTGCTCGCCATCGTGTTTGGAACCAAGACCTTGGCCAGCATCGTCAAGAACCTCTTCGAGCGAGAAATTCTCTATCTGATTTCACCTTATGACTGCGTTGCCCATGTAGGTCAAGCCTTGATTGGCACTCAGACCACCTACGACCAGTATTCCTGGACCTATTCACTGGTCGCCTTGGTGGCGATGAACGCCTTGGCGCTCTACGTGTTGGCCTCACGCGTGGCCTCGATGGAGGTGACGCGAGAGTGATGCCCGACATGACCCAACAGGGGCAACCCGCTCCGGCGCCCCAACCGGCCGCTCACAATGTCCCTGTGGTCTTGTTCAGCGGCGTTTCAAAATCCTACGGTCGCATACACGCCCTCAGCAACATCACGCTTGGATTGAGCGGGGGCGTGACGGGTATTCTGGGCATGAACGGAGCTGGGAAGTCAACACTGTTCAAACTCCTGATGGGGAAACTCCGGCCCAGCGCTGGTGAGGTCAAACTCTTCGGCATGAACCCGTGGAAAAATCCAGCACCCTACGCCAAGGTTGGTTTTGTCCCCGAGCATGAAAAAATGCACGATTGGATGACGGCGCTGGAGTTTGTCAGCACCTTCGCTCGTTTGCACGGCATGACAAGGAAAGAAGCGGAAAAGGAAGCACTTCGAGTGTTGGATTTCGTCGGCCTAAGCGACGTCGCCAACAAGGAAATCGGTCGGTTCTCCAAGGGCATGCGCCAGCGCACGAAAATCGCCCACGCACTGGTCAACGACCCCGAACTCATCATCCTCGACGAGCCCCTTCAAGGGTGCGACCCGCTGGCACGAACCACCATCATGAACGTGATTCGTGAACTCGGAAAACTCGGTCGCACGGTGTTGGTGAGCAGCCACATCCTCAATGAGATTGAGCGGATTACCGAACAGATTGTCATCCTCCACCAGGGCAAACTGGTGGCCCTTGGCAACCTCCACGCCATCAGAGAGCGACTTGACCAAATCCCCCACACCATCCGAATCATTGGCGAGGATGCACGTGCGCTTGCTCGAGACCTATTGGGCCATCCTGCCGTGTTTGGCGTCAGTTTCCCCACCGACCAAGAATTGCTGATTCAAACCTATCATTTTGGACAACTCCACGCTGAGTTGCCCCGCCTCATCGTGGAAAACAATCACCGTGTCAGCGTTATTGACAATCCAGATGACGACCTTGAATCCCTGCTCAACTACCTCGCTGGAGGGAGCGCATGAGCCAGTCCAGAGAAGTCCCGAGTCTCTGGAGCGGGATGGACCGGAAGGCCCTCGCCATCGCTGAATTCACGCTTAGGCAGCAGCGCAAGCGCCTGTCAACCTGGGTGGTGCTTATTGTCGGCATGGCAGCGATGAGCGTCCTGACGATGTTCTACATCGATGCCATGACCAGAGATTACGAAGCCATCGACAACGACGGCGACTCCTACGATTGGGACGGCGATGGCTATCCCAACGGACAGGAAAATCTGTACGGAACCGATATTTTTGACGTGAACTCCCACCCGGGCATCCTTGACCCAACGGTCCTGCCGGATGACCCAAGCGTGTGGATTAACGAGGACGATTTTGATTGGGACGCCCTGGCTGAAGGCAGCGTTGGCAAGGACGACAACGGCGATTGCGACGTGGATTCACGAACGGCATCACAAAAAGACGCCAACAACAACGGCATCCCTTGTGACATCATGATCGTCTCAGAACGTTGGAGCCCGGACAACTACGTCATTCGCTCCGATGGCAACGTCGACGAAGACCCAGACGACGAAGCCTATGCCCTGGAAGCCATTCACAGAAGTTTCGTGCTGGCCATCGGGAAACTGGGCGTGGTCTTCCTCATCGGAATTTTCGTCCCACTGTTCATGGCCACCGGCCTGATTCGAAACGAGATGACCTCGGGCACCATGCACTTCATGCTCGCAAAACCGATTGCAAGAGGCGAGGTCTTCCTCTATCGCCTCCTCGGGTTCTACGCCATGGCGTGGGTCTATCTCACCGTCCTCATCGCCATCCTGGCCGTTATCACCGGTCTCGCCGGTCCAAGTGAAGGGTTCTTCCGATTCAGCGACCTTGGTGTGTGGATGGCCGTTTGGTTGGCGGCTCTTTTGGCCGTTATGGTCTACGGGATGCTGTTTTGCACGCTCGGCGTCATGTGGAAACACGGCATGGTGCTCGCCCTCCCGTTTGCAGCGTGGGAATTGGGCATGATTTTGACCACCCTCGGTGCCCCTGATGCCTCCATTCTCAGATTCTCCGTCATCGGTTGGGCCATGAATATCGTGGACGCCGGTGCGGCATTGGCGTGGTCAGACACACCGTTATTGATTCAAATGGGGTTGTGGGGCGGCGGCAACGGCTCGCTTGAAGGGTCGAATGCACTCAATGTGTTTTGGTCCACACCCGGCCTTGGTTTGGGTGCCCTTGCCACCATCATCGTCTCCGTGCTCGTCTTGGTGTTCCAAACAGCTGCCTGCTGGTTGCTTGGAAGTGCGCTCTTCAAATCCAAAGAAATCGAATGAGGTGGAACCATGGACGAATCCATCGCCCTCAACACGTTCCAAGGTGACTTTTCCACCATGTGGAAACTTGGCATCCGCGAACCCTTGTGGCACATGACCTGGGATTGGTGGTGGTGGTTGGTCATGATCGATGACCCAAAAGGCCAACGCTGGGGAAAACAACTCATGGTGCTCTGGTCGACCAAAGACAACGATCGCGTCGAAGTCAACGGCACACCATGGCAGCCAAAAGGCCGACCAGGCGTTGACGGTGATGGTGGAATGGTGCTCGATGGCATGGTTTGTGCTTGGTGGTTTGACGGCCAGCGAATGCACGAGCCCTACATCAAGCGAACCTGTAACATGGTGGCCATGGCCGATGACCATCCGGCTTGGCCAGCGTCCGGCAAAGAAAGCAGCAAGGGAGAGGGCGGTGGAGCGGTGGTGCCGCTTCTTCCCGACGACCTCTCCATGGGCCTTCACAGCGATAAGGGCTCATTTTGGTTGAACCTCCAAGGCGATAAGCAAGCGGTGGAAAACGGCGCTCCGGCCTCCATGCAATTATCGCTGACGCCGTGGAACCCTGCGATGTCGGTCGCACGTCCGTCGACTGCCACGTATGCAGCCTCCATGGGCTACGACATCCTTCGCGTTCATGGCACAAAGGTCAGCGGCCATATCGATGGTGAGGACATAACGGGAACGGCCTACTTTCAGAAGGTCTGTGTACAAGCACCCTCACCCCCGTGGTATTGGGGTGTCCTTCACTTCGAAGACGGTTCGTACATGGACTGGTTCCTTCCCCATCTCTCGCCGACCATGACGGCCCGAAACCCGCGCCCGTGGAAGAAAAGGGACATCCAACACATCGCCCTCTCTCAAGGCGGTCTCTTCCACGATGCCAAGCATCAGCGTACCGAACGTTTTGCACGCGTAAAGGTGGAGAAGACCGTCTCACATCGCCTAGAAGGTGAACACGGTCAGAACCCCGGCGCACCCCTTCCCAGATTCAACGTCCACATGTGGAACGGTCGAACCAGCATCAAGTTGACCGTTGAAGCCGTCGAACGAGCGCATTGGCACTTTGACCAACCCACCCGAGGTGGCCTTTGGTCTCACTTGACCTACAACGAGTACCCACTTGACGTGACGAGGTTGGAAATCGTTGATGAATTTGGCCGGCGAACACGCCAAGACTACGGTTGGGCACGGGGCAACGCCGAGCACGCCTGGGGCGTCTTACACTGATTTTTTGGAAACTCAGCGGGGGAAGTTATTTCACTCACCTTGTAACATACGAGGCTGAGGACCGAGCATGAGCGAGGAACAAGCAGCCGAAGAAGTGGCCGAAGAAGTGGCCGCAGAACCGACAGAGGAGCCCAAAGAGGAAGTCTCCACAGATGATGGTTTGAGGGATAAATATCGACTCATCGCAGGTGAAGAAATCCTCGAAAACGGCGTGGCTCGCCCAAGCACCTTGGCCTTCCTGGGCATGTATGTGCTTGGAGGTCTGGTCTTTGGCGTTCACATGTTGTTCGCCAACGGTCTCAATCCGGCTGATGATGCCTCCTTCTTGCTGAAGTTCACGGCGAAACTCATTGAGGTTACGAGCTGGGAGAGCCTGCCAATTGGCTTCGTGCTCACCATGGGATTCCTCACCTGGGCCAACCGCATGCTCAACATCTCAACTTCGGGTCGTTGGGTCACCATCGCCATGCTTGGTGCAACCTTCCTTCCGCTCATCATCACTGCAGACAACCTCATCAGCGCCATCGCAGGATTGTTTGGCGCAGAGGAAGGGGCGTTTGACTTCATTCCCTTCAATTCTTACAACTACTTTGTTGCAGGCCTCACCTTCACGCTACTGTTCTGGGCCTTAACTTACAAGTATCAGCGAAGTTTTTCCTACGTGGTCACCACCAACGCCATCATTTACCACCATGCGTTTTTGCTGTCCCGGTCGCACCGTCGCATCCTGTTTGACCGCATCTCCGAAGTGATGGTCGAACGCACGCCAATGGGTACCATGCTCGGCTACGCTACCGTGACCATCATGACCGACTCAGGGGTAGGCTTGATGGAAGAGACAGTGGGCGTAAACGCAGGCGCGAGTGGGGCTGCCATTCCCGGCACCACTACCAGCGGAGACGATTCCACCGCTGACAAAGTTCGGAAAGGTGTCGTCCGTTCGTTCTTTGCTTTCTTGACCTACCAGCGAACAACCCGCCGTGTTGACCACGACCCGCGGCACTGTTTCTACAAGATACGCAAGTGGGAGGACATCAAGATGATGCTCAATGAGATGCACCGAAAGCACTCGCAATCCAACATGCTCGAGGACATCAAGGCCGCCCTCACCAACGATGCAGAAAGCGAATCCTGAGAGCAACGGCGCTTGAGCGAGCCTTGAAAAGCCGAATCGGCTACGCAAGGTCGGAGAAGAGAACATGGTTGAAGAATTGCTGGAGAAACCCATCGCTTTGTTCCGAGAAGGCAACATTGACGGTGCGCTTGAAGACTTGGAAGCTAAAATGAGCAGCAATGCGGATGTTCCCCAACTCCACCACATGTGGGCCGAGTTTGCCAACATGAAGAACATGGATGCCCAGGACGATGTCATTCCCGGACGAAAGATCATGAACGCCTACAAGAAGGCCATGGAACTCGATGAAGATAACATGGAGTACATCGCAGACTTCGCCTCTTTTGCCCTTGAGTGCCGACGCATTCCCGTGGCCGTGAAGGAATTCCAGCGCTACGCACGCCGTCTGGAGTTGGAAGACATCCCCGTGGATGAAGTGCTCTTCACCGCCAGCCGGAACCTGGTTGACGCCATTGAAGTGATGGACCCAAGTCGACAGGCACCGATGATTCAACCGTGGCTAAAGCAAGCCTTGGAATGGGCCGTTGGCGCACTTGGATTTTCCACCGAAGACGCCGTCGCCACCCTCACTTCTGATGAATGAGGAGAGGGTGTTCTGACCGAAAAGGTCCGGTTGTTCTTTCGCATTGGCTACCTTGGTGATGCCTTTCATGGCAGTCAAATCCAGCCCGATGTTCGCACCGTTCAAGGCGAACTTATTCGTGTCTTCAGGTCGCTCAAGTGGCTGACTGGGCCAAAGGAAGACCAGTTACTTGTTCTCTCAAGTCGCACCGATGCAGGTGTCCATGTCAGAATCAACGGCGGTATCGTCGATTTGGATCGGGCGTTGTGGGATGCGCTCTCACCTCGCAAGATGATTCGCGCTGTTGACGACCGTCTTGACGGCAACATCGCTTTCCTCACGGTGGAAGAAGTTGAGGCTTCCTTCAACCCTCGAATGGCGTTGCACCGAACCTACCGCTACAGGTTGGAAGCCATGGAGTTCTGGGTTGAACCCCAACACGAGGCATTCCGCCGCTGGTTGGACCTCTTTGTGGGCACGTACGATGCCAGAAATTTCGCTCGTTTAGAAGAAGGGAAAAACCCGATTCGAACCGTGCTTGAAACCAAACCTTGGATGGACGGAGAGCGCTTGATCGGCTTCGAAGTTACAGGCGAGGCCTTTCTTTGGAATCAAGTACGTCGCATGGCCAATGCACTGTTCCGCCTTGCTGTAGGTGAGCTTGATGAAAACGAGATTCGCGAAGCGATTGAACAGCCCATGGTTCCCGTTGATTTTGGCGTCGCACCGCCCGAATGGTTGGTGTTGTGGGGTGTTGCTTGGGAACGAGCCCCGCTGCCGGAGGAAAGCCACAGCACGGTCTTTTCTGCACCGCCCACGGGAAGAACAGCGGAGCGAACACGAAACGGACGGTGGCGACAAGCTGCCCAGCATGAATTGAAGAGCATGCTCTACAATGAATGGGCAGAGATAGGTACGCTTCCGGTCGTCTATCACCGCTCACAATGAGATGGTGATGTGGTCGCCGTCGCTGAGCTGCAGGTGCTCCCTAAGAAAAGCGGTGGAAATGACTTCAACCACGTCGACATGGCGAGTCAAATCAGGAATCAGCACGGCGCATTCAACGCTTTGTTCGCCGTGGTGGATAACGCCCTTGAAGGCCGAAGCACCACCGAACGAGACCCCGTCTCGAAGAAACCCGCGGATACGAATGCGGTCGTATGCATCCACGTCCAGTGTCTTTGCATGGGCTCGTGCTTCTTCTGGTGCATCGAGCGTATCGATGCCTGCTTTTTGACGGAGGGCGATGTAATGGCTGAACAGGGCATCGTCGATTTGGATGTTCAGTGTACCCGGCCACGCCGTGTTGCCAAGAACGGTTCTGAACTGGTCTTGGTAGTGAGGCTGGGCCATGAAGACATGGGCGCGACCTAACCCGCTGCTCACCGTTCCGGAGAGTTCCATATGCACAGGGCAGTGGCCTTCCTTTATGAGCATGCGTTCATCGCTGTTTGAACTCTTCATAAGGGGTCGTGGGTTTTGTCTTGCATGACCGAAGACAACGCAAAAGACGACGCCAAATCAAGCGAAGATGCACCGACCGAAGAAGAGGCGTTGATGGAGGACATGGAGGAATTCGTCCTGGCCTTGAACCGCTTTGTTAGCCTCGTGGAGGGCATGGATTGGCCTGACAACTTTCAACTCGCCAAGGACCAAAAGCACTGCTTTCACGTGTTCCGCACCTTTTGGCGACAACGCATGCGTCAACGACGAGAAAACAGTGAACGAGGGCGACATGACGACGTGCGTTTTCAAGCCATGAGCAAAGAGGATGTTCGTCGTTTCTTCCGCAACCGGTTCAGTCGAGAATTCTTTGGAGATGAAGACCATGCCCCTCTAAACATTGACCCTGAGGAACATCAACCCGACGAAGAGCACACCGACGAAGCAGCAAAAGAACGCCAGCAACGCTTCAGAGATGAATGGGAATAACCGCTTCATTGACGAAGGCCTGTGGCGAAAGCAAGAAACTCAACCGAGGAGGTCTTGTTGTTGTTGTTTTTTGCGAAAGAAACGGTCGATGTTTCGATGCGGATGTTCACTATGGAAGAGCAGCCCAAGGCTTTGGCCTGTTGGTTGAGGCGCAACAACACTTCGCGACGACCGTAGTCAAGGACGACATCGTAGGAATGAAGACGACCCCCGAACAAACTCTTGAACCACATGAAGAAGATTTGACCCCACGAGGGACCGACGCAGATGCTCACATGAAGCAGCGTTGAAGATTCTGCGGCCATTGATGTCATGGAAGACGACGTGGAAAGATGCTTATCGCTTTGCAGCATCTTCCCTTCTTGCTTCTCGTTATCCAAAAGGGCACTCATCAAACGATTCTGGTACCATTTTCCGATGGCCCATGACAATGTTGGGAAGACGATGATGGTGAATATCGGAATGATGAGCCACACCACGACGTAGACTTCCATGTGAACACCTCACTGGACAACAACAGCGGTTCCGTAGCAGAACAATTCCGAGGCACCTGAAGCGACGTTGGAGGTGGCGAAGCGTACGTTTACGATCCCGTTGGCCCCCATTTGGTTGGCTTGCATCATCATTCGCTGAATTGCTTCATTCCGTGATTCGTTCAATAATTCGGTGTATTGCTTGAGTTCGCCTCCAACCAAATTCTTCAATCCGGCGAAGATGTCTTTTCCAAGGTGCTTAGCACGAACGGTGGAGCCGGTTACCAGGCCCAAGGAAGCGGTGATGGTTTTGCCGGGGATGGTTTCAACGTTGGACATGTGCATCGAGATGGTAGCAGGCTGCATGGTTCAAAGGAGAAGCAAACACCCTATGAACTTCATCCCGCAAAAAAATGCCAGGAATCAGAGGATTGGCTGATTTCGTAACCACTCAAGGTCGGAGATGTAGAGCTGGCGGATGTCGTCCAAACCAAGAACCAACATGGCCAGTCGCTCTAGACCCATGCCCCAAGCGAGCACGGGCGAAGTGATACCGAGGGGCTCAGTTACTTCTGGGCGGAAAATACCAGCACCTCCGAGTTCCAACCACTTTCCTCGCCATTTGACCTCAATTTCGAGGCTTGGCTCGGTGTAGGGGAAGTACGCTGGGCGAACACGGACCTCGGGGTAACCCATCTTGGCATAGAAGGTCTTGAGGGTGGTCACCAACATCTGAAGGTTGGCGCCTTCCTCCATGATGATGCCTTCAATTTGATGGAACTCGGGGAGATGGGTTCGGTCAATGGCTTCCTTTCGGAACACGCGGTCCACCGAGAAGACCCTGCAGGCTTCGGTTGGATGTTCGGCGAGGTACTGAATGGTGTTCACCGTGGTGTGTGTACGCAACAATGGACGCTTGGAAACATCCGTGGAATACGAACCGCCCCATCCAGTTGAACCCGTCTCACCGCCGTGCTCATGAATGGCTTTCCATGCCTGCATAACGCCCTCATCAAGTTCGATGGTGGACGGCTGGTCAAGATAGAAGGTATCCTGCATCTCACGTGCGGGGTGGTCTTGGGGGATGAACAAAGCGTCCATGTTCCAACCGGCTGATTGAACATAATCGTCAACGAGTTCGGAAAAGCCCATCTCGAGGAAGATGGCGCGAATACGCTCAATCAGAGCCTGCATGGGATGGCTACGACCCGTGCGAGGTGTTGCGGCTTCAAGACTCACGTCGAAAGCGCGGAATTCAGCCGTTTTCCATGTATCCCCTTGAAGGAGTTCAGGCGTTAGGTCGGTGATGACCACCGTTTCTTGGAGTTCATCGGAGGACACTGCTTGCCCTTCTGGTGTGAGGGTCCAATGACGCACGGTTCGTTCAACGGCCTTAACCAGATTCTTTCGTGCTGAAAAATGGTTCAGCATGGTCGGATCGAGTGTATCGGCCAGAGCAGGAAGGGATGCCAAAAATTCAGTCCGTTGCGTGATGATGTTTGTGATTTCATCGGGGTTTGAAGCGACCAACAAACCCCCCTCCAACGAGACGCCCAGTTGCTTGAGCAATCCAACGCCCGGGCCTGCTTCGTGCCGTTCAAAGGCCTCTTGCAGGTCTTTCATGGAGGGGGAGGCGCCCTCATCAAGACTGTTCATCCACGACCAAATACGATGCTCGAGCAGACCATTTTGATGGGCATCCTCGCCGGCATCATCCAAACTGATTTCTCGGAGCACCTCTTCATCAACATCCACCAAACCATGGTTTTGCAAACCATGTCCTGCGCCCACCGCCACCGCTTGGTCGGTCCATTCACAAGCTGCGAGAAGACTCTCAAGGTCCCACGAACGGTCGGCTTCACTCAACTGCATCGCCCTGAGCATGCGTCGCTCGGGATTCAGCAAGTCGGGTGCACCCATGGCCCTGCTAAACGCATCCGTGCTTTGAAATCACCGTTAATTGAGAGACGCGAAGACGCCAATCACTCCTCTTCTTCCCACAACTGAACACCGCAGTTTGGGCAGGTAAAGGAGGATGGTTTTGATCCGTCTTGAACATGCACATGACCACAAGCACCGCACAAAATGGACGAACGAATGGGCTCGTCAAGTGTGACATCAACACGGTACATGAAGCGACCCGCATCACGCAGCGTTTCACCCTCCGGTTGCCATCCAGCGATGGCTTCGGGAGAAAGACCCACCTGACGGTTCATGGACATCCCGACGATGAAAAACACGATGCCAAACAGACCAACGGTCAAAGCCATCGGCCCGAGGTTGGCAACGCTCATGGAAGCGCCAAAGAAAATGCAAACAAATCCAGTGATGAGGAAGTTCTCCCGACTCAACCGTGTCATGCAACGGCCTCCGTGGCGGCGGCAAGGGCTTGAGCAACCCGTTCGACGTCCGAGGTTGGAACCGCGCACAAACCGATTCGCACCCCGCCGTTGAGTGGAACGAGGTAGACGTGCTGGTTTGCACACGCTTCAGCCACCGCCACAGGGTCATCGCACTCGTACCAGGCAAAGAACCCATCATGACTTGGGTTGATGGCGACGCCGTGTTGCTTGCAGGCTTCGAGGAAGCGTTCACGTCGCTTGGAGAGTAAAGTGGCGAGTCGGTCTCGTTCATCCGACCACGCTTGCCCTCCGTCCTGCGTGGCGTGCAATTCACTCAGCACATGTTGAGCGACTCGGGGAGCGGCCGACCATGTCTGACGACCGGTCACACCCATCACATCGTTGAGTCGCTGAACACTGCTCTGCTCGGGGTGCAGGTAAACCAACGCTCCGGTACGCAGGCCGTAAATCGTGTGCGACTTCGAGAGGGAAAGGGCAAAACAGACCAGCATGTTTTCCGGCCAAGGCAGACCTGCATCAAGAGCTTCTGCAATGGTTTCAGCCCATCCATGTGGTTCGTCTGCGTAGAGGTGGTAGGCTGCATCGAGCAGAAGAGTGTGGCCGACATGTTCGTTGCGGGTGGCGCTTTCCATGAAGGCGTTAAGCAGAGCAAACCGGCTCTCAGCGGTCAGCGAGAGGCCGGTTGGATTGTGGGCAGGGTCGTTCAACCACGTCATCACGCTCTTCTGGGTCGCTGCGAGTTCATCGAGCGAATCTGAAAACGCAGCGAGATCAAGGTTCGGCGTGCTGGAATCGTCAGATGACGGTAGCAACGGGTAGGTGGCCGCATTCAGTCCACACCCACGAAGGAAACCAGCGTAGGGTCCCCAAAAGCGGTCCCTCAACAGGACGGCGTCCCCTCGTTCGGTGAAATTCGAGGCTGCAAGGTAAAGCGCCCCTGAACCACCGGGCGTCGCTGTGGCGCCAGCATGAAGACCGAGGGCCTCCAAGTCCTGTCGGTGGTCGCCCAAGGCCAAAGTGATGGACAGATCAAGGAAGGAGGGCAGTCCCTTGAGGGGAGCATAGGCAGAGAATTCCGTGGCAGGTGCCTCTCGGAGGGCGGCGTCAACCACCGTATTGATGGCGAGTTTTCCATCGTCTTCGAGCAAGGCTCCAACCGTTCCGTTCACGGCTGAAGCACCGGCTGCTGCAGCGTTCTGATAGCGAGCCAACCAACTGAAAATCACGTCATTACCCGTCTTTTCCTGGCCATGACTGGCGAGGTACTGCATGGCACTCACCTCGTCCATACATCCGCCAGTGCCTTCCTGCTTTTTGCTTTGACCATGCGGCCAGTTTGCCTCATTGTTCCGTTTCCTTCATCAAGGGGTGGTGTCACCCAAAACACGAAGCCAACGTAGCACAGCTGGTAGTGCGTCTGATTTGTAATCAGACGGTCGGGGGTTCGAGTCCCTCCGTTGGCTCCA
>CALGEM010000063.1 GCA_937881505.1 uncultured euryarchaeote | reverse complement strand
TGTCTTGCTCAAGGGCGAAGGCGCCCATGCCGAGGTCATTTCCGTGGCATACGCCGGAGCTGGTCAGCACCAAGATGCAGGTGCTAAAGTCCACCACCTCGCTCCCAACACCACCTCCAACATTCTCTCGAAGTCCATCTCCAAGAACGGGGGACGCTCGTCCTACCGAGGCATGCTTCAGGTGACGCCCAAGTCTCACGGGTGTCGCTCCAAGATCGTTTGCGACGCCCTCATGCTCGACAGCGATTCACGCTCGGACACTTACCCCACCATGGAAATTGGTAATCCGTCGGCTGACCTTGAACACGAGGCCAGCGTCTCCAAGGTGTCGGGCGACCAACTGTTCTACCTGATGAGTCGGGGCTTCACCGAAGAAGAAGCCATGGGACTGATTGTCAACGGTTTCTTTGAACCGTTCACCCGTGAACTTCCGATGGAATACGCTGTGGAACTCAACAAGTTGCTCGAGTTGGAAATGGAGGGTTCCATCGGATGAAGTATGCCGACATGGCCGTTCCCTCCCGTGCTCTTCATCTGTGGCGATACACTCCATGGGCACGCATTCACCCGTCGAAAGTTGACGAGGTTCCCGAAGCATCCGGCGTCCGTTTCAAGGTCATCGAGGGCGGTGAACTTATCGAGGGCGCACCTCGAATCGTGAACGCCGAAGACATCGGACGGGTCTTCCTCAGCGAATTGGGTGGCACGGCCATGACCTTTGAGAGCAGCGGAGCCAGCAAGGTTGTTCATCTTCAGGCCATTGCCTCCGGCCACGTCGCTGTCGGCCATCTTCACCTCTCGCTCAAGCACGATGTCACCGTTATGCTTCACCTCTCGGGTGAATCGGATTGGACGGGGCTCCACATCACGGGCGAGGTTGCCAACAACGTTCGTGCAGGTTTTGGTCTGGTGAACGAACTTTCCTCCAACGGCAAACTCCTCCACTGCGAAGATTGGCGAGTTGACCGGGATGCAACCCTTGAACTGGCCGGCCTCTCCATCGGTGGATTCCGATGCAAGAGCGACATCCGTACCCGATTCACTGCACCGGGTAGCGAATTGACCCAAGCCATCTCTGTGCACGGCACAGGACAACGCCACATCGACCATCACATCGAAGTCCACCATGATGTTCCGCACACGAATTCGGAACTGAGTATTCACGCAGCGTGTGACGACCAGACCCATTCCATTGCCACCGGCCTGCTCACCATCGCCGAGGGCGCCAATCACTGTGATGCCGGTCAGGTGTTCAAGAATCTCTTGCTCTCCGACAAGGCTCGTGCCGAGGCCATCCCAGAGCTTGAGGTCCTCGCTGACGAAGTTGCTGCCGCTCACGGTGCAGCCAGTGCACCGGTGGACCGCGACCAACTCCACTACCTCATGAGCAGGGGTCTGGACGAAGAGTCGGCCGTTGCTTTGCTCATTGAGGGTTTTATGCAGGACGGTTTCTCGAGCCTCAACAATCAGTCGCTCGTGGATGAGATGCGAACCCGATTGACGGTTCATTTGGAATGCGAATTGAAGAGGTGAAAGCGTGTCACTCCGTGATCAATTCCCGATTTTGCAGCGTGAGGTTAACGGCTATCCGCTGGTCTATTTGGACAACGCTGCGACCACACAAAAGCCGCAGGTCGTCCTGGACGCGATGAATGATTACTACTCCAAATCCAACGCCAACGTCCACCGAGCCGTTCACACCCTCGCAGGTGAAGCAACCGAAGGCTACGAATCCTGCCGCCGCAAACTCAAGTCTCGCTTCAACGCTGACAAAGTCATCATCACCAGCGGCACAACCGAGGCCATCAACCTCGTCGCCCATGCTTGGGGTCGTGCGAACTTGGCCAAGGGCGACGCCATCGTCTTGACCGAGATGGAGCACCATTCCGATATTGTTCCCTGGCAAATGCTCGCAGAGGAGCGAGGTGTGGAACTTCGCTACGTACCCGTAACCCAACATTTCACACTCGATATGGACGCATTCCATCATGCTCTTGAGGGAGCCAAACTCGTCTGTGTGGTCCATACCTCCAACGTTTTGGGTGTTCGCAACCCGCTTGAAGACATCATCACCGCATCCCACAAGGTCGGTGCCAAGGTGCTCATCGATGCCGCCCAAGGCGTGCCTCATTCAACGGTTGACTTCGCCAACTTCGGTGCTGATTTCATGGCCTTTTCCGCCCACAAGATGTGCGGTCCCACCGGCATCGGTGCACTGTTGGTGCAACCGGAGACCTTTGAGGAGATGCAGCCCTTCATGGGCGGTGGTGACATGATCGAAACGGTCACCGTTGAAGGCTCGACCTACCAAACCAACGAGCACAAATTCGAAGCAGGCACACCTCGCATTGCCGAGGCCATCGGTTGGTCGGCGGCCCTTGACTGGATGGACTCCTTTGACTTGGATGCTGAACATGCTCGTCTCGTGAAGATCGCTTCATGGGTTGCAGAAGAACTGCGTGCCATGGGGATGACCGTTTATGGTCGCCACGATGAACACGATGCTGCCGTGGTCTCCTTCCTTCATCCCACCATCAACAGCGAAGACATGGCTCACCTCCTCGATTCTCGTGGCTTCGCTGTGCGAACCGGCCACCACTGCGCTCAACCGCTCCTCAACCGTCTGGGCATCACCGGCACCGTTCGCGCTTCCTTCTACGTCTACAACACCCGTGAAGAAGCCGAAGGCTTGGTTCAGGAACTCAAGGAAATCACGGAGAAGTTCGCATGACGTTCTATCCCGAAGCGCTTCAGGAACTGGTTGAAGAGTTCCAAGAGGTTGAAGACAAGCGTGAACGCTTGGAGATGCTCTTTGAGTTGGCCGATGAAATTGTGGAGTTGCCTGCGACGGAATGGTCGGAGGAAACTCGCGTGCGAGGCTGCCAGTCCGAGGCTCATGTGCGTGTTCGGGTTGAAGAGGGCTTGGTCCATTTCTTCGGTGCAGCAGACGCCAAGTTGGTTCAGGGTTTGATGGGGGTCTTGAGCATCGCCATCGAGGGTTTGACGCCCGCACAGGCCGTGTTGATTCCCGTTGATTTCGCTCAAGAGATGGGCTTGACCAACACCTTGACGCCCAGCCGTTCCAACGGTTTTCGAAACATGTACGACAAGGTCATGAACGAGATTCGTGCAAGCGTGGAGTGAGCAAGATGACGACCAAAGAAGCCGTGATGGACAAATTGGATGAGGTGGAAGACCCCGAGTTGGAACTCTCCATCGTTGAACTCGGCCTTGTTTACGATGTTCGTTTTGAGGACAAGGACGAGGGACTCCATGCTGAGGTCGACCTGACGCTGACCTCACCCGGCTGTCCTGCGGCCCCTGAGATCATGGCGGCAGCTCACCGTGCGGCGCTGCAAACCGACGGTCTTGCCTCGGTTCACATCAACCTCGTTTGGACGCCCCGCTGGGACCCGAAAATCCACGCCAGCGAAGACGCTCGCATGGACATGGGCATCTGGGACTGAGGTAAAGCGCCTCAAACAGGCGTGAACAATCTTGAAGGTGAACAGGCCAGCCCTCGGCTCATGCGACCGGTTCATCTCTTGCTGATGCTGGTTGTTATCGCACCGCTGACCGGTTGTCTCGGTGGTGGTGATGGCGGGTCGGAAACGACCGGGACCTACATCGTGGAGTCAAGCATGACCTCCGTTGAAGTAGAGGCGAAGTCCGCCTACTACCAAGACGGAGGAACGGTCGAGTGGAGCGTTGATTCCTCGTCCTTTTCCGAGGCCATTGAAGCGGCTGGCGGCAACATCGTGGGTGTCCTCTTTTCGCTCTCCTATGGTGAAGACGAGACCTCTGGAGGTCCGCTGTGCACGGGAGGAGAGGCGAATGCCCCCGACACCATCACCGGAGAAGCCACCAAAGGCGAATGGACCCTTTCGGGGTCGGGAGAAAACCCTGGGTCTCACGATGTGAATTTGACATGGCACAACGCTTCTCTTCTGTCCGGTGTTATCGAAGGGTTGACCAAGAGCGAAATTGAGGCCCAGTTGGCCTTTGGTGAGGAGGCGCGTGGAGCCTACGACCTCGCCGTAACCGTGGACGCCGAAGCCTTCGACGGCGCGCTGTGTTCGCACAACGACGACGGGGAAGAAGTGGCCACCGTGGTCAGCCTGCTTGTTTTGGATTTCACGATTCTCAACGAGGACGGCGAAGAAGCGGCGACCTTGGCGGTTGGCGACGGATCCCTGCCGTTGTTCCTGTTCGCAGGATGGATTTTCCCGGTGGTTGGCCTGATTGCGTATGTTTCCACCAAGCAGCGAGACCGCTTCCACCTCGACCTTGATTTCAGCGAGCCGGAAACTGAGGTCGTTGAGGGCGAGTCAACCTCGGACGGTGAAACGCTGGTTGACAGCTACCGTGCTCGTGTTATCACCCTCTCTGCCCTCTATGTCGCACAAGGTGTCCCCTGGGGTTTCATCACCGTCACCATGGTGACCTTCCTTGCAGCTGAAGGGGCGGATGCCGGCGACCTTGCCTACTTGCTGACGCTCGGTACGCTGCCGTGGTCGTTCAAGTTCCTCTGGGGCCCCATCATCGACCGTTTCCAAATGCCCAAACTCGGCCGCCGTCGCCCATGGATTCTCATCGCTCAAACGGGCATGATTGCGCTCTTGGTGACCATGCTGATGGTGCCAGATTTGACCAATAACATCTCCTTGCTTGGTGCCTTGTTCTTTGTCTACAACGTGTTCACGGCCTTGCAGGATGTCTCAACCGACGCTTTGGCCGTCGATGTGCTTCAGCCTCACGAATTTGAACGGGTCAACAGTTACATGTTCACGGCCAAGTCCCTTGGCGGTATTGTTGGTGGTGCTGGTCTTGGGACCATCATTGGCATTGTGGGCATCAAGGGCGCCTTCCTCATCCAAATCCCCATCCTTGTGCTCATCATGATGGTGCCACTGTTCATGCGAGAACGCCCCGGTGAGAAGCGCTTCCCTTGGGACGAAAGCGAGGATGTGCCGTTTTGGAACGACAAGCGCGAGGAAGACGAAGAATCACGAGACATGTTTGTTATCTTGAACAACATCAAAACCGCCTTTTCTGTTCGCTCGGCTCAACTTGGTATCGTGGTCAGTTTGGTGATTTCCCTTGCGTTCATTCTCATCCCGATTCTCCCACTGCTCTTCCTTCAGGAGTTGGGTTGGAGCCAAGAAGAATTCAACGCCACCAAGGGCGGCATCATCCTTGTGGTCACCATGCTCGGGGCCATGGCAGGTGGTGAACTCGGTCGTCGCTTCGGTGGGAAATCCATGCTGATGTATGCTGCCCTCAGTGCTTCTCTGACATCTTTGGTTTGGGGCACGTTTGACAACCTGTGGAGCGAGGGTTGGTTCATGATGCTCGTGTGGATTGTTCACACCTTCCTTTGGGCCATCGTCTCCATCTGCGCCTATTCGCTGATGATGCGGGTGACATGGGCGGAAGTGGGTGGGACACAGTTTACAGCTTACATGTCGATGATGAACCTCTCCGCCATCATGGGCTATCAGTTGGCACCGATTTTCGCTGAGCGC
>CALGEM010000062.1 GCA_937881505.1 uncultured euryarchaeote | reverse complement strand
ATGCGAACGTCATGAAAACCATGGATGCCGTGTTGGAAGAATGAACTTCACCGAGGGCGGAGGGAGTAGGGAGTAAGCCCCTTTCTGTTCCCTTTCGGTGACCGCATTCAACTGTGCATCCTACCTGTCCCTCGTCGTGCAGAGTCAACGGGACGGTTTGGACTTGCTCCGGCGGGGTAGCTCGTCTCATCGACAACAAGGCAACCTCGGTCTCTCAACGTCATTGTACACACCTTGCATCGTTCGTTTCTGCAGCCTGAACCCAACCATTTCTGTTTGCTTCCTTGTGGTAGCCGCCTGCACTATGGAGAGGGGACTTTCCTCAGAGTCGAACTCTGTCAGCGGTCCTCCTACTCCCTCCGAGCAAGGATGTGAACCGCTCTCATTTCAATGCGACCCTCGAGGCCATCCCTTCATTTGTAGGGATTTTCACCGGGTGAAGCTGCCTGTTGCGGTCCACCATAAGGTCCCGCCGCAGGCGTGTTGGTAGAAGCCTGCTGCCTTGGATTCAAATTCGGAGGCATTTTGTTCAAGGGAACCTGTTCTCTTCGCAAACCGACGACCAACAGCCCAATGAGGCCGGCCACCAACAAGCAGACAATGAACAGAAGGGCAGGATTGACGCTGCTGATGGTGCCGAAGACACCTTCAGAGCGTGGTTCTTCCACAAGCACCGTTTGTGATTGGGAGTTTGGCCCGTTGACGATGCTCAATTCAAGCCATTGCGTTCCGTCTCGTCCAGGTTTCCAGAGGTACTGATAGATCATCTGTTCACCTGCTTGGATGTCGATGACACGTGCATCCAAACGGGTGCGTGCACCACTTGATTCAACTTGTTCAAGCACCATGTTTGCCTCACCATCGGCCAATCCATTGTTCGTGATGAGTGCTGAGACTTCCACGAGGTCACCTTGGTGAATATCACTGGAGGGTTTCATTTCAATATCCGAGACGGCATAAACAGGAACGCGCTGTTCGAGGTTCCAAACACGAAGCGGCGCATCCACATCGTTGAACACCGAATCGATGGTCAAACCGGCTTCATCTGCACCTGTAACCCAGATGCGGAGTTCAACGGCCTTGGTCCTGAAGGCGGGCAACATGAGGGCGTCCAAGTCCAGCGAACATCGTACTGGAACGGATTCTCCGTTTGTTCGCTCACCAAGAATCTCGAGGGGCAGGCTGCCGTTGTCAAAGACATAGGAATTCAAGCCAAGTCCCGCTTCATTCAAGGACCAATGCAGCCGAAGCGAATCCGGATCAAGACGGGCGTTCTCGTGAAGTCGCAATTCAAACTGCAAACCTTCCCACGCTTCTTCGACGAGCATGTTGTTGAAACCAGGGCGGTCAACTGCGGCGACACGAGGGGCTTCGTTGTCGACGATGAACCATACAAATGCGGATTCATCACCTCTATAGACGGCCCCATTGGGTGCATCACGGAGGTCGCCAAACAAACCATAGGTGCCATCGAGCAAGGGGGCGAGAATACTGCCGGAGAAACTGCCGTTGACGACTTCAGCCTCGAGGCTGTTTTCGCCCAGTGACAATTCAACATCGAGGTTTTGAGAAGGAAGGGTCCCCGTTCGGTACCAAACAACATCCCCATGGACATCAAAGGTGGTACGGGGTTGCACCCAGTAACCGAGGGCGTCATCATCTTCGCCGGGGAGCGAAATACGAATGGAATCGTGGTCAATGGAGAGTTCTCCCGAGAACCTCCAGTTGAGAGGTTCGAGCATGAATCGGTTGGATTGTCCAGATTGGTCAAGAAGCGAAATTTCAGGAACCCGAACAACCGATGTATCGGGGTCGTAACCCCATTTAATGGAGAAATTCACCACGTATTCTCCGTTTCGGGAGAACAGGTCGTCAGCTTCGGCAGGGACCAAATCACAGGACTCAACTTCCACATAGGGGTCCAATGAGGTGCAGATGTCGGTGCTTTGATTCCATTGGATAACGGCTGG
>CALGEM010000061.1 GCA_937881505.1 uncultured euryarchaeote | reverse complement strand
TTCTATTTCGGCGAGACGTTCTTCCTCTGCAGCGGCTAAATCGGATTGACGACCCGCTTCTTGCTCTGCAGCGAGGCGAGCCTCTTCCTCATCACGTTCAGCAGCTCTACGAGCCGCTTCCTCCTCTTCACGGCGGCGAGCCTCTTCAAGTTCGGACTGACGCTGCTCCTCCAACAATTCACGCTGGCGGCGAGCCTCTTCCTCAGCACTGGCTTGTTCTTGCCGGCGGCGGTTAAACCGCTCTTCGGCGAGTTGACGGTCGCCTTGGTTTTGCTGTCTGAGAAGGTCTTGAATGGTGGCCAATTTGCGGTCAAGGTTCTTCTTCGCCTTGCCAAAGCCCATTCCGGATTGCTGTTGTAACAACCCTTCTGCACTCATACCACTCTGAAGATTGACTTGCGCTTCTCGGCGCATGACGATGAACATCAAGCCGAGAAGGAAGGCTCCCCCGAGGGCGATGGTGAGAACATAATCGGCCAATTCCATGGTCTCATCCATAACCAACTACCTCTTGAAACATGCGTTGGGCATTCTTGCCCGTTCATCATCACCAAAGTTCTAACAAGGTGGAGAAACCGCCATGGTTCATGAGAGAGGTCTCCGTATCGTGGGACAGAGAGGCCCTCGCAAACACCGACCTTGCGCTTCTTGGTGATGTTGTTCAACGCCTTTCGTTTATTGGCAACCTTCTCATCACACCGGAAGGGGTTCGTCAGATTATCCTGCCCGTCTTCAAAGAGGGAAAATCGGCCAGGGACCTCGAAGCGATTCCGTACATCACCGTCGAACAGGAGGTCAACGAACGGGAAGGAGGAGCGCTTGTCATCTGGAACACCCACGCCTTGGTGTGCTTGGCTTCTACCACAGAAAACATCTACATCATGCTCCCAACCGAATTTGAGAACGGAACACTGACCCTGACTTTCCGAGGGATACCTCAAGCCATTTCCTCCTTTGTCAAGTTAAGCAAGGTCTTCCTGCCCCCTGCGGATATTCGGGTCAGGAACATCAGTGAAGAGGGAAACTCACTGGTTGATGTGTTAACCCAACGGCAGCATGAATGCTACAGTCTGGCCATCCAGCACGGCTACTACAACGAACCCAAATCCATCACCATCCAAGCTCTTGCGGACATTTTAGGCATCGCACGCTCAACGTATCAAGAACACCTTCAAACTGCGGAAGCCGTGGTGCTCAAGTGGGCTGGCGACCAACTCTAGAGACCTCCTTCTGCATACAAACCTTTGATGAAGGCGGCAACCTCGGCAGAGCATGGACAAAGCCCAGCGTCTGGCAACGCTGCTGCCGAACGGACGAGGTGTGTGGATTCCCATCGACCACGGAGCGTCGGATTATCCGAACCCCGGACTCGAAGATTTGGAAGGTTTGATTCAATCCCTTATTGACGCTGGTGTGAACGCCATCGTCGCCCAAAAGGGCGTGGTGAGCACGTACGCTCATCTGTGTCAGGGCACCTCTACAGGGATGGTTGTTCATTACTCCGTCTCCACCCGCCACGCAGGCCCCGAGTCCAACAACAAAGTGCTCGTCGGCCATGCTGATGAAACGCTGCCCAGGGGCGGCATCGGCGTCTCCAGCCAAGTCAACATGGGAAGCGAACACGAACCTGAGATGATTCAGCGCATGGGTGAATTGAACCGCCAGGCCCTCCACACTGACCTCCCTGCCTTTGGCATGGTCTATGCTCGGGGACCCAACCTCAACCACCAAGAAGGTGATAAGACCAAATCTCAGGCGCATGCGGTTCGGTTGGCCTTTGAACTGGGCTGCGATGCAGCAAAGTGCGTATGGACCGGTGATGAGGCATCTTTCACCGAGGTCGCCAAAAGTGCCCCGATTCCTCTGTTGATGGCCGGTGGCCCATCCAACGATGATACACGAAGCGTACTGGCCATGGTGGAATCTGCACTCAACGCAGGCGCAAGTGGCGTTTGCATGGGCCGCCAAGTGTTTGCACACCCCAATCCGGGAGCGATGGCCAAGGCTTTGGTCATGATGGTTCACAACGGCGCCTCGGCCGCTTCGGCCATGGAAGCCTGCAATTTGTGAGTTGATGACATGGAAGTCTGGATGCAGGTGGAAGGTTCGCCGTCCATCCCAATACCCGAAGGCGTTGACCGTGTCGTGGCAAGCAACATCCATCCGGACCACCTTCGTGTTGAGGGCGACCGGGTGCTCCAAGGCGACCGCGTCATCGGTGCTTATGTCCACATCAAAGACGGGGAAACACAGCAAATCGGTATGGCCCATATCGGCACGGTTGACTGGATTGTGGTCGACTGCGAAACATGGTCGATGATCCCTTTGGAAAATCTCGTCGCCCATCGAAGCGGTAGCCACACAAAAATCGCTTCCGTGATTTCATCCCCCATACAAGCACAAGGCGCAGGTTTTGCCCTTGAAGAGGGCGTTGACGCCCTTGTCGTTTCATCGCAACCAGCCATGCTGGAAGCAGCGCTCAGCGTCAAAGCCCAACGTCTTGAGCAGGCCCCAAAAAACGGAATCATCCAGACAACCAACACGGAGCGCCTTTCACTGGTGTCAATCGTGCTTGAATCGGTTGAGGAGGCAGGCCTTGGCGACCGGTTTTGCCTTGATTTCCTCTCGCAATTCCATGAATTGGAGGGGTTGCTGGTCGGGTCCAGCGCCCAAGTCTTGTACCTCATTCACAGCGAGACCATTCCCTCCACTTTTGTTCCTACACGACCGTTCAGGGTGAACGCTGGAGCGCCGCATTCCTATGTGATGATGGCCGATGGGTCAACGAAATACATGTCGGAATTGAAAGCGGGGGATGAACTTCTAGCCGTTGACAACCAAGGAAACACCCGCCCTGTTGTGCTCGGTCGGATAAAGATAGAACAGCGTCCCATGCTCAAACTATCGGGAAAAGAGACCAGCCATGCAATCCATAACGCTAATAATTCTCATGTGTTCATGCAACAAGCAGAAACCGTTCGCCTGCTTTCCGATGAGCCAAAAGCCGTATCCGTGACTGAACTTGCCCCCGAAGACATCGTTCTGGGGTGGGTCGGTCATGCTGCACGGCATGTCGGTTCACCGGTGAAGGGGGAGATCGAAGAAAGGTGAGGTTATGGCTGTTCTCGGAAAGGGTAGCGCACATGGTGCATGCAGCCTTCTCCACGCCGCAGCACTTGGCTACGGCGCCAACATGGCCCTTGACCTTCCCATCACGGTTCGCCTTCTTGACCGCCCCAGCAAACGAGATGTGAAGGATGAGGATGGCGTTCTTGATGCGCTCCTCTCGGTGTGGATGGATGCCAATCATCCTCTTCCGAACGGTTTTGAGCGGGATGACTTGCATTGGGGCGTCAATTCGAAAATTCCAAAGAAGCAGGGGCTGAAATCATCAGCCGCGACCTGCATAGCTGCGCTACGAGCCCTCTGCCAAGCGACCGAAACCCAACTCGAACCCCACGAAATGGTGGCCCTAGCAGCTCAGGCACAAACATCCTCAGGTGTGTCACTCACCGGTTCCATCGATGATGCGTGGGCTTGCATGTCGCCAGGATGGAAACTCGTCGATGTCCAAGCGCCTGTGGCTGAAGGTGTGTTGATGGACGAACCCAGCCTTTCTGCCGACGATTGGACGGTCTTGTTGGTCCTTCGTGGTCCACGAACACACCAACCAACCCTGGAGGACTTCGCCTCTCAAACAACGGCCTTTCAACAAGCCCTGATGGCGCTGCAAGATGCAAATCCTCTCGTGGCGCTTACATGGAATGGACGGGGCACTGTCGCTGCTCTTCGGGACGTTGAAGGGAGGAAAATGGCCAACGATTCGTTCATGAACAGCGCTCGTTCAGCCGGGATTTCAGGTTCAGGCCCGGCCATCGTGATCGTCGTGCCATCTCAACAAAAACCAACGGTTGAACGGATAAAATCGTGGTACAGCACCCGGTATCCCGAAGCCGAAATCATTGAAACATCCTTCCTTTCAAGTGAAATTGAAGACGAACTCGAGTGAACACCTTCTAAAAGGGCCAGCCATTCGTTCCTCCGTAGAATCATGCAGATGCGTCTTGGTGAGGCTTTGCGGGTAACACTCCGTGGCTCAAGCCACGGTCCCTTTGTCGGCGCACTGGTTGAAGGGATGCCTGCCGGACTGACCGTTGACGAGGCTCAAATTCAAGCCGCGATGGCCCTTCGCAAAACGGGAGGGACCTACAGCAGCAAACGGAAGGAGGACGACCGAGTTGAATGGAAAACGGGCGTCGCTAACGGCAAGACGACCGGTGAAGCCATCGAAGTTCACATCGCGAACAAGGATGCTCGCTCCTCGGACTACAGCTTTCTGCCCGACCATCCCCGACCAGGCCACCAAGACATGGTGATGATGAAGCGGACCAAGGGGGAAGCCGAC
>CALGEM010000060.1 GCA_937881505.1 uncultured euryarchaeote | reverse complement strand
CAACGCCACCCGCTTTACGAATATCAGCAGGTACACGCTCAAGCGCCATGACTGCGACGGCTCCAGCATCTTCTGCAATGGCTGCTTGTTCAGCATCGACAACGTCCATGATGACACCACCTTGCTGCATCCGTGCAAAGCCACGCTTGAGGAGGTCGCTCCCCATTCGGAGTTGTGAGAAGTCGGTTTTCATGGTGCTCAAGCCTCCCTAACCGCCCTCCCTTATGACGGTTGGTTCGTGTCCGTATGATGAACGAATTCAATCAGCGAGAACAGGGGAATCGCCTTCGGCGATCTCCGCATCGACGGATTCTTCGGCGTTGCGGTCAATCCAAGCCTCTTCGCCTCCTGGAACATCGGTGTCTGCGAAGATAGCGTCAACAGGGCACTCAGGGATACAGGCGCCACAATCAATGCACTCATCGGGATCAATGACAAGGTATGTTTCTGCTTCGCGGAAGGCTTCAACCGGACAAACGGCGACGCATTCCTGATACTTGTGGTCAACGCAGGCGGAGGTTACGACGTGGGGCATTTGGATTCCTCAACTTCCTCTTGTCGGATGCTCTACTTAATTGCTTGTCAACGGTGGAATTGGGTTTCGGAGGCACGAAAATTCAGCGCTTGGAAAACCGAGTGTACATCCGTAGGAGTCCCACCAGCACCATGCCCCCCACCAAGAGAATCTCAAATGAGTAGCGAGTGAGCAACGATGCTTGGTTTTCAGCCTGGTCGGGTGAGTCCGAGGAATCCCTCGTTTGGTCTTCTTCCACGGTGGTGGTGTTCTCAACCGGTTGTGGAGCGTCATCGCACGCATCGGGGAGACCGTCCAGGTCGGCGTCGAGCGTGTCATCGCCTGTGGGGCAGATGTCTTCGCTGTCGCCAACACCGTCTCCGTCTGTGTCGAGGAGTGGATCACAACCGTCGGGCAACGAGTCGTCATCATCATCCACGAGGTCGTCGTGGCCTTCACAGAGATCAAGGCTATCAGGGACGGTGTCGTTATCGCTATCGACCAATGTGTCACAAGGATCGGGAAGACCGTCTT
>CALGEM010000059.1 GCA_937881505.1 uncultured euryarchaeote | reverse complement strand
GAGCCATTGTCACGGGTGGGGGCGTCGGTATCTCCGCTACGGCCGGATGCATGATGAGCAGCGAGGGGATTCTCTCAACCGGCATGACCACTTCTCACGGAATTGGGTTGCAGGTTACCTTGGATGTAGACGGTCAACTGACCAGTTCCTACCAAGGTCAATCCAGCAGAAGTCAACTCCCTGAACTGCCGGATTGCATCGGCCGAGCGGTCCACTGGGCTCAAGTAACTCAAAACCCACTTGAGGTTGAAAGCCAAGCCACCGAAACGCCCGTGTTGCTCACAAGCGAGGGTTTCTCGCCGCTGTTTTCGATGGTTGTTCCGCCTGCGATGTCCGGAGAAAAGATGGTTCGAAAGGAATCCTTCTGGTCAGAACGCCTGAATGAGCAGGTCATCAATCCCGCACTCTCGATTCACGATGACGGTTTGCTCGAAGGCGGCATGGCCTCCGGCTCAAGGGACGCCGAGGGCGTTCCACGGCGGCACCAAAACTTGGTGAAAAACGGTCGCCTGACCAACATGCTCTGGTCAACTCGGGACGCTGCTCAACAGGTTGCAGAAGGCCGTACGGACGCCGCATCTTCCACGGGTTCAGCCAATTCAGGTGGGCATCAATCACCACCATCCACGGGGTGCACGGAGTTGTTCTTGACCACGAATGAAGCCACGTCCTCCTGGGATCAATTGCTTGAACAGATGGGCGAGGGCTATGTTGTCAATAGCGTGATGGGAGCTCACACGGCCAACCCGACGAGCGGTGATTTCTCAGTCACCACCAGCGCCATTCTCAAGGTTGTAGACGGCGAGGTTGTCGGTGCACTCAAGCAGGCAGGCCTTTCGGGAAATTTGGCCAAAGCGATGAATGGCAAGGTCGTCCTTGGCGACGAAGTTCGCCGTCAAGGCTCCTACTCTTCGGGCAGCATGCACCTTCCGGATGTCTTGCTGTTGGACGGGTTGAGAATTAACCCAGCGTGACTTCTCAAGATTCTCTACGGGATTCTTTATGTCCTGTCGTCGTTGGTAAGATGTCCCATGGAGGTCAAGGGAGTGTCCAATCTTAACCAACCCGCACGAAAGCCCGCCGCCTGTTCTCCGTACAGGCCCCGAACAACAACGCCTGTCGGAGGACGACATCATGTCTGAAGAGAAGTACGCAGACTATGTCGAGGCCGTGCAGAAAGAATGCCCGGAAGCCGATGCCAAGGAAATTGCTGAGGCCTTCGCAAAGTACGAACAAGAATTCTACATTCCCCCGCAAGACGCCATGCGCTCGGTGCTTCGCCGTTTCCAAAGCGGCACCTCGCCCGCTCCAACTGGGGGCGGAACAACCTCCCGGGAAACCAAGAAGGTCGCCGGTCTTTCCGAGCTCACCGGCAGTGACCGAGATGTTGAAATTGAAGTCGCCATCATCACGCACAACGTTCGTGACCAAATGATCAGAGGCGAGGAGAAGCAAATCGCTTTTGGAATGCTCGAGGACAATCCTTGGGAAGAAGGAGGGGAACGTACTCGTTGGGACTTCAAAGATTGGGGTAACCACGCAGAAAACCTCAGCCCTGGTAGCGTAGTGCGCCTTGAGGGTGTTTCTGTGAATGAGTGGAATGGTAAATTCTCTCTCAATATCAATCAAACCAGCCGTGTAGCAGTATTACGTGGAAGTGAAAGAAAGGTAATCCCTGCTCCAAATGAACCTACAGCAATCGAACGAGTTCTAGGTATGGATGGATTTGCGACTGTAGTAGCCCGCGTAATT
>CALGEM010000058.1 GCA_937881505.1 uncultured euryarchaeote | reverse complement strand
GAGCCGAGAGGCACTTTTTTAGGGGTGACGCAGTATGTCAGATCAAATTGCAGAGGCGGCGGGTTCAGAGGATTATGATTCCTCCAGCATCAAGGTGCTTAAAGGCCTTGATGCTGTTCGCAAGCGCCCGGGCATGTATATCGGTGACACGGACGATGGGACGGGCTTGCACCATATGGTGTTTGAGCTGGTCGATAATAGTATTGATGAAGCGTTGGCTGGGCACTGCAGCCAGATAGACGTTGTCATCCACCCCGATGAGTCGGTGACCGTCTCGGACAATGGCCGTGGCATTCCCACTGAGCAGCATGAAGAGGGCGTTTCCGCTGCCGAGGTCATTATGACGGTGCTTCACGCGGGCGGCAAGTTTGACGATAACACCTATAAGGTTTCCGGTGGCTTACACGGGGTAGGCGTATCTGTGGTTAACGCTTTGTCCGCAACACTGCAGCTGACCATCCGCCGAAAGGGCGAGTTGTTTGCTCTGCTCTCCCAACTGGACCAACAAGTTTGCACCCGCCCTTCGCACCTCAAGCGAAGCGTGTTCCAGCAAGGTCGACACAGCCTCTGGTCCAGCGTGAACGGCCCACTGTCTATACGCATCAAGGGCTTTGGAAACAAACCAGCCATCCTCGTCGTCCAGGAGGGGTTTGAAAGCTTCAAGGACGCTCGGGTCGTCCTGTTCAAACAGGGTACGAACAGCACGTCGGCGAGTACGAACATCCCGGTGTTTGAGACGGGCCATGGCTCGCCCGATATCGTTCGCCATGCTACGGGGACTGCCCCCTCCCTCATAGCCTGTTGCGTTGGCTTCAACGCATTTCCAACCAGGCAAAAAACAGGATGATGGGTAGCAGGTAGAACAGACGCCGATGCATTCTGTGTGTCGCTTCCATGTGTTCAATGATGGACGGCGGCAAGACTTCAATCGACGAGGCGGTTCGTCGACGACGGTTAAGCGCAACATGCTGTTCAATGTAGGCCAGCACCGTGCCGCGAAGTTCGGGGTCCCTGCTTCTTGATTCACCTCGGCCGACGATGTACCGAATGGGGTGTTCATCCGTCAATCCCAAGGTTGCGGCAACGATGGTCAGCGGTTGTGTGGAGTTGTGAAGGTCAATTCGAACCGTTCGGCCATCGCTTCGTACATGGCTGAGCACCCTCCACTTGCCTTGGCCTTCATTGAAGGGGTTCAACAACTCTCGAAGCGCCTCAATGGGGTCCTCATTGGAGACTTGAGGAGCACGCCGCAATCCAAGGAACGGTCCCAAAAAGATGGCGCAGACAACCGGGGTGATGCACATCAATTGCACCAATTGAACGAGGGCGTCGGGCTGGGTCAAAGCCGAAACGACGGCGAGTGAAAAACCGAGAAATAAACCGATGAAGGCACCGGCCTGGAGACCTGTTTTGAGGCCGATGCGGGGGCGCTCATCCTCGGCCATGGTACAGGTTCGGGGGCTTTCGGGAATTGAAGGCTTGCTTGGCTGTGACAAGAATCAAAGGGTTTGGAGGGTTGTTTTGCTCATGGAGCGCAACGGCCTTCTCGACCGGAAACGAGAAGCGAAGGTTGGAAAATGGGTTTTGGGCGTCTCCGTATTCTTCCTGGTGTCTTTTTTCTTAGCCCCCCTCACGCTTGAAAGGGGGACGGTCGGACCCATGGAGGGACGAGCGAACGCCGTTGATTTCTATGAAGAGGAGGGCTTTGGTTCCAACGGAAATCAAAACCAAGTACCTCATGAACATGAGGGTGAAGGGAATCACACTCACATCTTGTTTTCGTGGACGGATGTGAATCCTTATGCTGCATTTATCTACGCTTTCGGCGACGTGAATTGCCATCAAAAACACGAACGCTCGTGGCAAGTAAATGAAAACCAACTTCCGGTGTGTACCCGTGATGTTGGCATTTTCTTCGGTCTGTTCATGGGCGGTGTCATCTTCTCAAGGCGGGGTTGGAACCGGTGGACGGTTCGAGACACCTGCCTTTCCCTGTTGCCTGAACAGATGCTTCACAGCGTTTACGCTAAGAATCAGCGCACGCTGCTTTGGCTGGCCTGCGGTATGTTGCTTTGCCTTCCACTCATCGCCGATGGCTTTCTTCAGTTGCTGACGTCTTACGAATCCACCAACCTCAAGCGAGTCTTGACGGGCATTCCCTTCGGGCTTGGACTTGGCGTGCTGATGTGTTCCATGTTCTCGGCTC
>CALGEM010000057.1 GCA_937881505.1 uncultured euryarchaeote | reverse complement strand
AGCCGTCAAGCCTTGTGCGTCCTCGATGTGCTCGGCTTCTTCGGCCAGCCGAAGATAACTCTCCAAACTTGCTTCCATCACCTTGAGTGCCTCAAATTTGGCCCATCCACGCTCCTCATCGTTGTTGGCTACCTTGCTGGCGTGTTCCAAGAGTTGTTCTACCAATTCCTGGTCCTCCACTTCTTGTGCGAGCGGGATCAGATGGAGCGCAAGCGAGGTGTTGATGTGGTCCATGGACCCGCCGTCGGTCAACATACCGAGCACTTGGGCTGCCATTTCGGGAGAGACTTCAGCATCCATGCGGCCACCTCAAATCGAGCGGAGTCGTCCACCGTCCACGGCCAAACTCACGCCGCGAATGCCGCCTGAAGCAGGCAGGCAGAGGTAGGTGATGGCACTGGCCGTCTCAAGGGGGTCGATGAGTCTGCCAATGGGCACTTGGTTCAACCAGCCCTCACGAACCGCCTGTGCGGACTTCCCCGTACGTTCTTGAATAGAGGCCGATAAATTGCCAAGACGCTCGGTGTCAGTGAATCCCGGAAGAACGTTGTTGATGGTGATGCAGGGGGCGAGTTCGTTGGACATGGATTTCGCCCAAGAGGCCATTGCTCCCCGGAGGGTGTTTGAAAGACCAATGTTGGGAATGGGCTCCTTGACCGAGGTGGAAATGATTTGCACGATACGGCCGTAGCCTTCGGATTCCATGGTTGGTGCAGCGGCTTTGACCAAGGTGTGGGCGGCGTGGAGGTGCCGACGGAACGGAGCCTCAAAGTCGCTCACTTCGTTGCTTAGCAGGGGTCCGCCTGGCGGCCCCCCTGCGTTGTTGATGAGAATGTGAACCGGGCCCAACGTTTCAACGGCCGAAGCAAAGGCTGAAGCGATGCTGTCAGTTTCTTCCAAATCGAGCATCAAGGCTTGATGGCGACCGGAACCGATGCGACTCAATTCTTCACAAAGGGCCGTTAGCGCCGCTCCGTTCCGTGCACAGACCGTCACATCTGCACCGGCTTTAGCGAGCATTTTTGCGGTCGCTTCACCGATGCCTTTGCTCGCACCGCAGACAAAGGCGTGCTTGCCTTCAAGAGCGCTTGAAACAAACGGGTAGTCGCTGCCGAGGAGGTCCATGACTCGTGGAAATCGCCCTAGGTCATAGGCCTTGGGATGGAGCCAAAAGCCGGAGGTGACCGTCGGGTGAGGTTGTGGACATCACAACCAATCGAGGATAGTGTTGAGCTGCACCAGCCAATCGTCGGAGGCCACATCAATGATGTCGTAGTGATTGCCGGGTAACCACACCTTCTGCACATCGGCGCCCTTGGCCTTCATCACCCTCGCATAGGTCTCCGACTGTTCAATGGGCACATCCACGTCTTCTTCGCCGTGGAATAACAACACGCTCGTGGTCGGAGGATGGTCGACAGGATTGAGTTGCCGCCACAGCGTTTCGTTGGCTTCGGGTGCACAACCAATCCAGCGCCTCACGGCATCACCTTCATCGGAAAGGCCGGCGTGGTCAGCGCCGATAAGATCGGATAAAGGGGCTTGGGCAATGGCCAGCCAAGGTCTTCGGTCGGCCTTGGCGCTCATCAACAACGCCAGTTGGCCGCCCGCCGAGTGCCCCATCACCATGGAGCGGGCGATGTCGATGCCCGGTAGAAGAGCGAGTTGCCCCCACGCTCTCAGAACATCCGAAAGGGTGTCCATCCACACGCCTTCATCACCGGGAGCCCATCGTTTGAATTCGATATTCCAAGCGGCCACACCGGCTTCCGCCAAATCTTCCGCGATGGGTTGCATGAGATCAAGCGTGTACTGCTGCTTCCAAAACCCACCATGAATGAGCATGATGCAGGGGATGCCCTCGTCCTTTTGGAACGGCGAGGGGTCATCGGGCATGTAGAGGTCAGCGTACTGCCACGCCTCGGCCCCCCACTGCATTCGGTCGACGGCCATGATTCAAACAGAGGACATGAGGCTATCATGCTTGTGTCGCATCGTGGGAAAGGGCTTACAAACCCCGAAGCATAGCGAAGTTGTGCAACGTTTGGTTTGGCTCATCCTCTTCGTGTTGATGGCCCCGCTTTTGCCCGTTTCAGGCGCCATCGACGCACGTTCCACCATAGTTTCGCTTGAAATCCCACGGCACGATTGGACCTCCGAAGAGGTGGTGGAGGTTGACCTGCGACTGCGTAATGCGCCCTACAATGAAGAGATGCGTGCTGAATGGGTGTTGTCCGATGGTCAGGGCGCCGTCGACAACGGGACGCTATTGTTCACGGCTGCGGGAACCTTTACCGTTGTTGATCTCAACCTCTCCATGTTCTATCGCGGGGAACATTTCCACGAGGTCAGTGTCGTGGTCTACGATAGCACGGGTGCGGTTCTTGGAAGTGCGGGCATCCATTTTGTTGTCTTCCGACATGTGAAGATGGGAACTGCGGGCTCGTTGCTTGCCTTCGGTGATTCCTTGTCTGACATGGGGAATGCGAAGGCATCGATTCTCAACACACCCGATGTGCCGCCCTACTGGCAAGGGCGTTTTTCCAACGGTGAGGTCTGGTTGGGAGGCTTGTACGATGCCTACGGTTTGACCAGCAGCATCGGTTCTGGCATAGCGACCAGCGGGGCGAACCGAGCCTTTGGTGGAGCGCAAACCGGTTCTGGCTACGCGTATTTGCTCATTCCAAACGTCGGCACGCAAATTTCCAGTTATTTGGCCAATGTTCAAGCCACGATACCCAGCAACGCCGTTGTCAGCCTCTGGGCGGGTGGTAACGATTTCCTCTACGGAACGGCCAACGCCGATACTATTGCCGCCAACATGGAAGCCCATATCCGTCAACTTGCCGGCGCAGGAGCTCGTACCTTGGTGGTTCCAAATTTGCCGCCGTTGGAGGACACGCCGGAGATACAAAGCCGCTCAGCCTCCCAACAAACAACGATACGAAACGAGGTCATTGATTACAACAACCAACTTGCCAACATCATCGTCAATCTTCGGGCTGAACTCGGCATCACCATCCATACGGTTGATGCATGGACCATATTTGGGGACATCACGGCCAATAAGGAAGCCCTTGGCCTGACCAATGTCCAAGACGCAGCCTGTTCGGGAGGGACCACGCTTCTGCCATTACCTATCTGCAACAGCGGCAGCAGCATCGCTGCGAATGTTGACGAGTACGTCTTTTTCGACAAGGCCCACCCCACGTCCGTGATGCACGATGTCATCGCACGTTATGCCATTGAAGCCGTAGGCACAGCCGATACGGACGGCGACGGCGTTGTGGATACGGTCGACCAGTGCCCCTGGACCC
>CALGEM010000056.1 GCA_937881505.1 uncultured euryarchaeote | reverse complement strand
GTTGAATCCACCTCGCACCCAATCCATGGGGAAGAGTTGACGACCCGTTTCTTCCCAAACACGGAGACCGTCGAGTTGGATATCGTTCTCGACCACAAGTTCCATTTCTGCCGTGGTCCATTGATTAACGGCAACACCCAAGTCGTCTTCCACGGTGATGATGGCTTCAGCACTTCCTTCATCGTTCCACGACCAGTTGACCTTTGTGGGCATCCAAATCGAAACCACACCGTCGGCATCCTCTGTCGATGTGCAATTCGCAGCATCAAACACAACGATTCCGCCCGCATCGGAATTCACACTGCACATGTCACCACGCTGCCAAGTGAAGGCAGGGTTGTCGCCATGGGTGTGTTCAATGGCGATAACGGCCTTCGTCACATGGTCCACTTCATCGCCAGGTGCGACACGTGTGATGAAGTTCCTGTACAATCCGTCAGGAGCGGCAAGTCCGCCCTCAAACGAAGCGCCAACAGCACGTGTTTGCATGGCGTAGGTGATATCGATATTGGAAATCTTCACTCGTCCAGAACTCGCCGCTTTGACAGCGATGGGAATGTCAACAGATCCGTCGCCGTTTTCAGGGATGTGGTCGTTGAAGGCGTCCACCAAAGTGGGCGCACGCTTCACCACGGCACCCACGGGTGAATCATCAGAGGCGACCACCGAGGACTCGTTGAGGAAGATATTCGATTCCCAATCATAGGTGCCGTCGCCGCCAACGTCAAGCATGGGCCGGTCGGGATAGCCTTCCTCGTATTCGAGGATAAAACTGTCAATGGAAGGCGTCAAACCGTCGTCTGTGGAGGTCATGAACACGGCGTAGCGCAAGGTGCTTCCCGCTGCTTCGGTGGAGAAACTTCGCTCCTGATTGTTGCTCGCATCCAACCATGTGCTACCGTTGTCGTTGGAGACCACAACTTGCAGCGATGTTCCAGCAGGGACATCGGCCGTCCATTGTGGACGCACTTTGCCAACCTTGGTGCCAGCGTTGAAGTGGGGAGAAGTCCAGTCGCCCGATGTTTGGTAGGCGGTGGCGTACTCGATGTCAACCCACCATGACACGGCCGATGAGCCGATGAGTTGGGCTTTCCAAACGAGTTCCTTCCCAGGGTAATCAAAGTGGATGGTGGACTCTGATTCAACTTCTTCCCAGTGCGTTCCGTTGTCTGCCGAGACCCAGTAATCAACGCGGTCACCGATGGAGGCTGCGGACCAATAGGTCTCAACGTTGGCTGAGAGAATGTCCTCTCCGGATTCAACGACCTCACCGTACCACGTGGTGGTTCCTGGAGCAGGCGTGGTCTCGTACATCCAGCCGGTACCGAATTCGCGGTAATACAGCGTTGCTCCTGACCATGTTGAGTAGCCACAGTCAACCGTAACAAAGCGTTCGCCGTCGAACTGGAGGCCATAACCTAGGCGAGAAATCTGGCGAGTGGTCGATTCTGGAATGAGAGCTGAGGAAGTCCCTGAAACGGACCACGCCTCAAGTTGGTCTCGGTCGTTGTATGGTGAGTCCTCCTGACAGCGCATGTAAAACGTTGAGCCGTTTACTTCCAAACCACGCAGCATCTGCTTCTGGCTGCTGCTGTATGTTCCGCCACACTCCCAACTGGAACCGGAAGCCGAGGTGTAACTGTAGTATTCTTGACTGCGGGTGTAGGTCGAGGTTCCATCACCAGCGAAATCGTATGCATAGAGCCGGTTCATGGCGTTATGAGCCACCCATACTTTTCCGGTATCCCTATCGTAGGCAATACCTGTGTACTCCCCGACAGAGGGCGAAATATCGTAAGAATCAATGCATGTCCATGTGTCATCACGAGAGATGTCCATCTCCATCACACGGTGATAGTTGACCGGAGCGGTGGACCCATAGGTGTAGCGATAACCTGAGAGAATGCCAAACAAGCGCTCGTCATCGGTGACGGTCCAGTCTCGGAAACCATAGTAGCCGTAATAGGAAGAGGAATGCTTCTGAGGCAAGGTGCACGACGCCTTGTCGAGGGTGATAACCGATTCACGTGAAGCGTTGTTTGGATACAAGCGTTCCACGATGTTGTGGAACGTGGAAGATGACCACGTGGAAAGGAATAACCAATCGTGATGCTTGAGAATGGCCCCTTGGCTTTGCGCCATAAAGCTCGAAGAGGTCTTGGTCAACTGCTGTGAATAGAGCGACTCGGTAGCGTTGGACGTGTGGGGCTGGCGTAGGGCATAGGAACCGTTGTCCAGCCACGCATCTGAATTGGGGTCGACGTAGGCGTCGTTTCCGTGAGGTAAGAAGTTGCGACTGATGTTATCTAAGCCCAAGGTCAAGTCACCTGAACGGTCATCGACAGCACTCTCAGCACCTCGGATCCAGTGCACCCGGTCATCGGCCACCACCTGCGACCACCCGGTGGCAGATGCACCCGAGAGGGTCATGCTCACGTCGGTCACGTAGGCTCCACGCGGGAGTGAAACGGACGCGCCCATGTCCGGATTGGCGCCCTGGTACAAGGCAATGTGTTCGACCGAACCGTCGCTGAATTCGTAGACGTGACGTGTTCCTGCGGCTGCTTCGGCTTCCTTCGAGAACAACTCGGCCATGGGGCTGAGCGGTGTCAAAAACATCAAGGAAACGAGGAGCAAAAAGACAGCCCTCGGATGAATACTATGCTGTCCGCCACCTTGCATGGTTGCCACACGCTCCAAACACCATTTGAACCATGCGGTTTGGGGTCGGAAAGCGATACGCCGTCAACTGGTTTGTCTGGAGTCGTAGCGGATGGGTGAAGAATCTCCTCGAACACCGTCTTCTTCGTCATCACGGACCTCGAACCAATCGTTCATCCAATCACCGTCAGTATCCCAGTTAATCGGGCTGCTTCCTTCGGCAAGATGGTCATCATCAAAGTCGAGGAGGTACCAACCAAATTCGTGTTCACCAACGTTTCGAACGGGCGGAGTTTGAGGTGAACCGGCGTAGTAGATCTCCCATGCATCGGTTCGATTGCCCGCCATGAGCACCACGTCATCGGACGGGTCAACGATGAGGAAATTGGTGTCCTTATCGTCAACGATGTAGCCGTATTGATTGTCTGGCCCTCCGAATTTATCCAACTTGAGGTAGTTCAAGACAAGTTCATTGGTTTGGCCCAAACCGAGCAAGGCCGCTCGGAACTGCCAACCCTCAGTGACAGGGGCTCCATCGTAGGTGAGGGCACTCAAACGGACGGCATTTGGTGAGGAATAGTCACTTGTGGTAATGGCGTAGAATTCTTGGAAATTTGTGTAGGGCTCGTAAGTACAACCCACACCCGAACAATCCCAGTTACCGTCCTGGTCGGGGTCGAGATTGGCGTCGTTGGGGTCTGCAGGGTCCAAGGTAAACCAGGTGAACTCGGTGTCGGGGCGAGCCAAGGTTCCACCCGATCCGTCCTGCGACAACGGCAGGCAGGAGTTGGTGTCCGTTGTACAGGGGCCGCCCGTGGCGACATCAATCCATACCACTCGAACATCGAGGTATGAACTGAAGTTATCGTTGCTCTCGTTCCAGGCCATTTTGTATTCGTACCAATCAGGCAACATGTCTCCATCGGTGTCGTTATCGCTTGGGTTTGAACCGTATTTGAACACTTCACGGCCGTCTGAGTAATTGTAGTCTCGAACGTGAGACACAACCGCTCCGTTGACCACGCTGGTGATGAAGGTGCGACTGTCTTCATCGCTGTCGTTAAGGTCTGGGCGTGTTTGATTGTCATACTCCATGAAGTTCGTGAACGGAAGGTCGCCCACGCCGTTCTGAACGACGACACCCGAGGGTGTGAACACACGATCCTCCCAAGCCCCCTGGGTTGCGGGAACATCGAAACTCGTTCGGTCATACCAACCATCATGGTCGCCGTCGTAATCAACGTCCCACGGGTTAAGCGGGTTGGATGCCCAGTGATTTTGGGTCGTGACATCGTCCATTCCGTAGGTAGCGTAGCAGTATTCCCAACCGTCGGGTATACCATCGCTGTCCGAATCATGGTGTGTCGGGGCGGCGACGCCCCGTAGACTTCGGTTGAAATTCTCGGCGTCAAGAGAATTGATTTGCGCCATCCTCTCAACCGACTCGGGACCTTTCTTGACAAAGTCCTGATACAAGGCCTGCTGAGCCTGCAATGGCGTGAAACCAAGCTCTTCTTGATAGGCTGCCATAGCGTCTTCACCGAAATCAATGATGCCTAAATTCGCAGGAACGGTGTTCCGCGTCAGGTACTTCCCCCATGTTCTGGATTCCCACTCACGAAGATTACTAAATGTCTCATTTGCATCAATTTGGCCATCCCCGTTACAGTCAAAACTGTCCTCGTCCGAATCAAGGTTCACATCACCATCAATGAGCGGATTAATCGCCCAACGGTTCTGGTCAAGGTCCCACGAAGTGAACCAGTATTCAAACCCGTCAAACATACCGTCGCCGTCGGTGTCAGCGATGGTCGGGTCGGTCATGCCGAGGACCACTTCGATGAAGGCGTTGGGTGGCTCACCTTGTTGCCAAGCATTGAAATCGTTGAGCAAACGCTTGCCACGCGTGTCTTTGCTGATCAGGATGTTAAACACCCGCTGAGCTTTTTCGGTTGGTTGTTGAAAGTCCCCGTCAATGTGCATCAGCGGTGCATCGCTGGGGTGGTCGATGCCGTTGTTGGGTTGTTCAGAGGCAAGGGCAAACTCTTGTCGGTCAATAAGACCGTCTTCATCCCCGTCAAAATCACCATCGCCCGCCACCAACGGGTTGAGGGTCCACATACCGGCTGAATCGTTCCACGAAGTAAACAGCAACTCAACACCGTCCAACATCCCATCGCCGTCGGTATCGACGTTGTTCGGATCGGACGTGAAGCCGGTCAAGTTGGTTTGATTCTCAGTCAGGAAATCGCCAAAAGAAAACGGGGTGATGATGCCAGGCCAATTTTGGAGTGCGAATGCGGTGCCGATGGTTGTAACAAACCACTGCGGCGATGAGCGATTGGCATCTGTTTCGGACAGCGAAGGTGAGATGACATTGTATTCCTCCCAGTTGGTCATCCCGTCATCGTCGGCATCTTGCCAGCGGTCGGTGGAATCCAGCGGGTTCAACGTCCATGCATCATCGAGGAGATTCCAACGTGCAAACCAAATTTCCCACCCATCGGGCATTCCGTCATCGTCGGTGTCGGCGTTGAGCGGGTCTGCTGCACCCACGCTGTAAGCGGAGAGTCCCGCCGTGACGGAACCTGAGGCACGGTCGGCAAAGGTGTCGTCTGGAACACCTTGGTCGCTGATGTGGTCAAAGAGGCGTGTTGTAAAGCCCTCGGGCAGTTGGTCGCCGTCAAGCGTTTGATTACCGTTGAACAAATCCGAGCGAATGTGGTATTCCAAGTAATTCACGAAGGCTTCGTCCTCTGAGAGCACGCCGTCTCGGTTGACGTCATAACCGTCGCCATCGGGGTTTTGGAACGCATCTGAGCCGTTGAGCGGATTCACACCAACACGAGAGGGGTCCCAAGAGCACAAGCCCTTGGATTCCCACCCATCGGGCAGGGTATCACCGTCTGAATCCACAAGATTCGGGTCTGCCACTGCCCATGCCTCTGCAGCCTCAGTTGTTTCGCCATATTCTTCCAGCAAGTCACCGTTGATGCCCATCAAGCGAACGACCGACCATTGGTACTCGCACAGGTTTGGTAGGCCATCGCCGTCAGCGTCCCAGTTCGCATCCTCTGGACGCAACGGGTCAAGACTCCAGTTGTTTCCACCCGAGAAGGTATCACCCACCCAGCGACGATGTTGGATTTCCCAACCGTCAGGCATACCGTCGCCGTCAGTGTCGTGATTGGTCGGGTCTGTAGCTGCGTCAACATTGGCCATCGCAAGGTAGGTTGCATTGGCTGCCGCACCCTTGGCATCATCGCAGACATAGACCAGTTGGACCGTATAGTGGCACCATAGATTGCTCTGTTCATAGAAGAAGCCGTAATATTCCGCCCCGTCACCAACGCCATCACCATCGGTATCACCTTCCCGTGGGTCAGTGGAATTGTAACCCTCCGGCGTGAGTTTGGTGTAGCGGAATTCGTCAAGGTTTGTCCACAATCGCTCAAGGCTCATATCACCCGACTGATCAAGGTCAAGGCCGTCTGCATCGTTGTCGTAGAGTGCATCCCAAGGGTCGGTGGGGTCGAGGCCGTGAACCACTTCCCATCCGTCAGGCATCCCGTCGGAATCGGAATCATTCGCACCGGGATCCATGAGCAGGAGGTTGGCAAATTGACCCGGAGAAGCGGCACCGTAGACAGTGACATTGCCCTCACCAACCGAGGTGGCGATGGCGACGATTTCACCGGGAAGCCTTGTTTGGTCCTGAAGGCCGTAAACGGCGGTGTAATCACCCGCCAAGGCCCAAAGGCCCCACTGTGAACCAATGAGCAACTCATCCCCTGTGGGGTGGATGGCGTGGATGTTGTTGGATTCGCTGGAAAGTTTTCCGTCAACTCCCGGATGCGTCATCAGCCCGCTGTGTTCAATGAAATCATCGTTTAAATCCAGTTTGTGTAGGCCAGAGGGCGTACCGAACCAAAGGGCTTGGGCGTTGGATGAGGCCGGGCCGTCGAGCACGATGTCCCGGACTTCTGCGGGGTTGTCGTTTGACCCGAGTGGCAAACTGCGAAGTTCGTCGACGTTGGTTGGAATGGGATTGGACTCTGGCGTGTAAAAGAAACGCCAGGAACCGGTTGCTTCGTCCCGTGCTGAAGGCGTATCGACAATGAACAATCCTCGGTCAGTGCCCACAAAGAGATGGAACGTGGTGCCACCTACCAACCCGTGCTCAATGGCGCTGACGCTCGCATTTGCTTCGGCCAAACCAGCTTGCAACCCAGCGCCGAGCGCATGGGTTGAGGCGATGGAAGCAGCGCTGTCGACCTCCACAATGGCGCCTTCGCCAGCGTGACCCAATCCAATAGCGTGAAGGTTCACATCTTCACCTGCAAGCGGCGCTACGGCGTGAATCGGTTCTGAAAGACTCCAATCCCAAGTCGTGATGGTTCCCAGACTACCATCTGCCAAAAGTGGTGCAACGGCAAAACCGATGCTCGTTCCCATCACGAGTGCATAGGGTGCACCGTTGGAGGTGGCAAGGAATCCGTCGTGGAGAAGGACACCTTGAGGGAGCCAGTGGTGACTTTGCGTATTGGCTTCATGATCAACAACGCTGACCCCATATTTCGTCAATGCGTAAACGGATCCGTCGTGTTCCTCAAGGACCCGAATATCATGATGCATAATGGCGAGGACATCCTCTGGCACATCGTAGACAAGCGGCATCGTTTCAAACGCAGCCTCATCACCTACAAGGGTCGTTTTGAGACCGGGGTAAACGGTGTTGCCGTCGTCGTAGTGAACCAAATATTCCTCAAGGGTTGACAACGCTTCGCCGAGGTCAAGTGCTGTCTGTGTCCGAGCCAAGTCCTGACTGATACCGCCGTCGCGGTTGGTGTCCCAACCGTCCATGTCCGGGTCCTCCAAAGCATTGGAGCGGTTTAGGGGGTCAAGTCCAAAATGCACTTCCCATCCATCGGGTATTCCGTCACCAAAGGAGGGGTAAAGCGGGCGAATGGAGAACCCGTCCCAAAGGTAGCGGTCAGAATCATCCAACACTGGATCCGTGCCCAACCAGAGGTCCTCGCCCACCGGGTTTTCGGCGCGAGAGGTGCAGGCATTCAGCAGGTTGTGGAAGGTGGCGTTAGCACCGGATGGCAAGTAAGGCCAATTCTTCAACACGGCGCCCTCCGGCAGGGTGGCGTGGCACCAAAGTCCATCGAGTTCAGCTGTGAAATTTGATGGCGTTCCGTGAGCGTATTCTTCGGGAGCCGTGTAGCGTTCAGCATCGCTAAGAACGCCGTCCCTGTCAACGTCAAATCCGTCGTTGTCCCCGTCCAGCGTCAAGTCGCTGCCGTTGAGCGGGTCAAAGGACGGGCAGAGGTAGCGCAGCGTGGTCGGGTCAAATCCGCCCATGCGGTGACACATGTAGGCCTCATACCCGTCCGGCATACCGTCCCCGTCTGAGTCGGACACCCGTGGGTCAAGGTAAACACGGTCACTGTTTTCGTCCAGTTGACCAGTGAGACCTCGTGGGAACCCAGGGGCGGTGCAGTTGGCTGGATACGGCCAGCAGAACTCTTCCGTGGCGTTGAGGCCGTCCCGGTCTCGGTCGGTGGAAGCATCCGAAGCGTTGTTTTTGTCAAGGCCGGGAATGATGACATCGCGTCCGTCAACAGCGGTCCAATTCATCCATTCCTCGAACAGCGTTTCGTGGACGTCGGGAATCAAATCGCCGTCGGTATCGGTGTTGGGGGGAGGCGTCCCATCGGTGTCATCGGGATGAACGTTGGAGACATTGGAGATGGCCGGGAATTGCGACATGAACAGAAGGCTTGCAATCACGGCAAGCGTGGTCAAGATGGTTGTCTGACTTCGTCGCATGAACTCACCCTCGGCAAAGCCTCCGCCTCGCTCTCTTTTCACCTTGCTTGGATTGCTTATGAGGGTGATGGAACAATGTTCATACAAATCGCCGTTCCAATCGGTGGTTTTGGTCGGAAAAACAACACTTTCAAACCGCCCTTATCGGTGCATTCAAGTCCCTCCCGCGCCGGAGTGCCGTTGTTCACATGACCATGACCATCACCCACTTGGGCACCGGCAGTCGAGGCAACTCGACGTTGCTTGAGACCCCTCGTGTCAAGGTGTTGGTGGACCAAGGGTTCAGCGGGGCACAACTGGCCAAGCGGTTGGCTCGGTTGGAACTCAAACCAGAAGACATCGATTGTGTGTTCATCTCACATCATCACGGCGACCATGGTGGTGGAGCCAAGGTCCTTCAAACTCGTTGGAATATTCGCGTTTTGGCCAACGAACGAACGGCCTTGGAATTAGACCTGCTCCCCGAACTCACCACCTACTTTGAGGCGCTTGACCTCGTTCGCGTAGGTGAGGATTTGGCGATTTTGCCCGTACCGGTACCCCACGCAGGGTCAGATAACGTGGCGTTTGTCGCAAGCCATGGAGGCGAACGAGCCGCCATCATCACCGACCTTGGTTCATGGACCGACGAGTTGGTCAACCACGTTCGTGGCTGCGAGCACATTTCCATTGAGGCCAACTACGACCACAACAAACTGATGTACGGGCCTTATCCCTACTCACTCAAAGACCGCATCTCTGGCCGAGGTGGACACTTGTCCAACGAACAGACTGGTCAATTTTTGTCCGAAGTGTGCACAGAAAAAACGCGAAGCATCACGTTGACACACTTGAGCGAGAAAAACAACATGCCCCACCTCGCCGAGTCAACGGTCTTGTACTTCATCGACGAGGTGTTCTCTGGCGACCTTCGCATCTCCGCCCAAGACGGCCCGGATTTTTCCCACTACATCGGCAAGGTCGAAGAGACAGCCGAGGCCGAAAAAAAGGCAACCAACTGAGCGTTGACGCCCACTTTGAGGTGAATGGCTAAATGATACGGGGTTGTGTCAACCTTGTGAACCGACGCGCCGGCCAACTTGCGTCTCATCGCTTGCGCGATGAAGACCGTGGTGTCAGCGAGGTTCTTGGTGTGGTCATGCTCTTGGCCATGGTCATCACGATCATGGGTGGTGTCTGGGTTTTTCTCAACCCTTACCTCTCGGATTTTGAAGACAACACCAACTGGAATTCAGCCACGGGATTGGCCGACCGCATTGAGGACCGGCTTGAGGTCGCTGGAAACGCACCTGAAGGAACCGGATTTCGCAACACACTGGCCATTCAATCCACATCCATCCGCACCGTGCAAAATGTAGAGCATTGGACCATCAGCGCCGACTTGACTGAACGCGAACGCATCCAATTACGCCATGTCAACGATACGACGGTGGCGGTGTTGGCGGCCAATGAAACAGCGCGCTCCATCTCGGTTGAATCGCCCGGCGTCTACTTCGAGGACGATGTGACCCGTAGTCACTTGGAGGTGTTCATCACACACAACGCCAGTGCCTCCCACTGGATGATCATCACCGTTTACGGAGCGGATGAAGAACCGCTCCACCGCCAGGTCATGTGGACCCTTTCAGGTTTGCAAATCACCACCTCTCTTGGCCAAGGCGAACATCAAATTGCGTTGATGAACAACGCTCGGGCAGAACGGTTTCCAAACCAAGCATGGGAGGTCAGCGCCATGCCATCGGTTGAATTTGACCGCATGGCCAACGATGAATTGCGCCTCTCCATCCTGCTGACCGATGTCACCGCCAACGGCAGCATCGGCTCCGGGTCAAATGTTGGCATGCAATTTGTATCCCAAGGACCCATGACGCTTTTCACCGGTCAGGCCTACAATGTCAACTTCAACGTCTTCAACGCACTTCACGACGTCATCACGCCCCAATACCACAACAGTTGGCTATCTGAATACACCGTGCAGCGTTCAGCAGGCACCTTGGACACCTACATCGGCTTCGCACCTTACGAGCGGGCCAGCGGTGCAGATGGATTCAGTGTCTCAGCACAGAGCCTACCTTTGTACTTTGAAGTGGACATCCAGCGCGTGGAGGTGAGTCGGTGAACGGATCCATGCGCAGGGACGAAGAGGCTGTTTCCGCCGCTGTCGCAACGGTTCTCTTGTTCGGTGGCGTCCTCTCCATCATCGGATTGATGATGGTTTCCATGATGCCGGTCATCGAGGAAATGGAAGGCTCGGTCGAGCGCCACGATATGTCGTCACAGATGACCCTCCTCGCACACGAAACTTCGGCACTCAGCGAGCGAGGAATGCCAGGTGATGTGGCGCAAGCCACCCTGATTCCCGTTGACGGCGAGTTGGTTTGGGACAGTTTGCGAGGGGGCATGTGGTACTCCGCTACATGGGCCGAAGACATGAGTCTGCGAGCACGAGGAGCTTTGGATTTTGACGATACATTGGAGATTCGACACCCCGAGAGTTTCATCGAAGCCGTGTGCATCACGGACCTTCGCCTGGGTCCAGACAGACCTTACCACTATACCCTGGAGGCAGTCCTTGATACGGTGATGGTGACCGTCACGCCCGGGTTAGCGATGCCGCTCGGCCCGATTGAGGTGACCTTAGTTGAGAACGGAGAGGAACGCCAGGTCATCTCACTACGAGTTGATGAAATGGCCACCTTTGATTTGGTAGCCATCGGAGAAGCCGTGTTGACCTCAAGCCATGCCCTCAATGTCCACGGCCTGATTGGAAGCAGCGGGGCAACCTACGTCCTTCCAAATTCCCCCGAACCAGCGGATAAACGGGGACAAGCCTGGTCCATACCGGTCATGGCAGGCCAACACACTGTTCAACTTCTGAGTGAAACGGCCAATCAAATTCACATCACTGTTGACGGTGAAACCACCATTCACTACGCAATGCCAACCGGTCTTGCACGAACCGGTGTTCATTTCACGCACGAGGTTGACCTCGATGAAGACAGCGTGGTCCACATCACCACAAGCACCCCATCCCGCTTGATGATGAAAGCAAACACGGATGCAACGGAGGGGGTAACGGCCTGGCCCTCCACCAACGGCGCCTACTTGGGTAACACCTTTCTACCACCCCATCTCAATGGCACACTCCGCTTCACCAATCCCGG
>CALGEM010000055.1 GCA_937881505.1 uncultured euryarchaeote | reverse complement strand
GGTGGCTGCAGCCGATGTCACCGACGGCTTTGTGGCCACCATGGTCAACGGCGATAACGCCACCTTCACCGTGTCAAACGGCACCGTCATGGTTGGTGGTGCCACTGTCACCACGGCTGATGTGGCCGCCTCCAACGGTGTAATTCACGTCATCGACAAGGTCTTGATGCCCCCAGCAGACGAACCTGCGGTCGTTGATCCGTTTGAAGGCATCAACTGCGCCGCTACTGTCGGTATTGATTCCTCTGGATTCGCTTTCAGCCCGACCGTGGTCAACATCGCCGTTGGCGAGACCGTCTGTTGGTTCTGGGAGGACTCATCCATGCCACACAACGTCAAGCAAGTTGATGGCTTCAAGTCCACGACATACGTCGAGAATGGCATCACCTCCGGAGAGGCAGCCAGCGATGTGGCTTTCCACCACACATTCACCGAGGACACCACCTTCTACTACGCATGCCAACCACACATTGCCATGGACATGTTTGGCGAAATCGTGGTGGGTGATGGCGGCTCAGAACCAGTCGCAGAGTCTAGCGATGAGACCGAGGACACCCCCGGGTTCATGGTTGCTGGAACAATCATTGCCGTGATCGGTGCGTTGGCTCTTATGGGTCGCACCAAAGACGACAACTGAGCAAGATGTCATGGTGTCTATGGTGTTCGTGCCGGAACCTCAACGGTAGGTCGAACGCATTGGGCTGTGATTGGTGTCCCGAATCGTTGAAAATCTCACAACGGAGCGGTATAATCAGATGCGACGCCACCTGCTCCCCGTGGTGACACTACTCATCGCACTGCTCATGGCCAGACAACTCTACCCGTATGCCTCTGGCTCGGAACCATCAGTGGTCGAAGGCTACGAAGTCAAGCGCGTCGCAGACGGCCTAGGAGGTCCCACCTGCCTTGTTTGGGCTAATGACACACATTTGCTTATCTGCGACAGAGACGGGGGAGCCATCACGGAATTAAACATTCAAACCGATGAACGAAGGGTGCTTTTGAACGGCCTCGACCGCCCTCACGGGATGGTTTTGTTGGACACTGTTGTTGTCGTTTCAGAGGCCGGCAAACTCACATCATATACCATCGCTGAAAGCGGCCTCTATGTCGAACCTCGAGTGCTTGTTGAGGGCATTCCTGTCGGCAATCATCAAACCAACACGGTGGACGTCATGCCCAATGGCACGTTGTTGTGGCACAGCGGCTCCACCTGCAATGTCTGCGATGAATTAGACGCACGCAACGCAGCACTGCTCTGGGTCAATGCGACCACAGGTGAGCACGGCGTTCTCGCCAGCGGCGTTCGAAATTCCTTTGATGGTGTGTGGGTGGAAGGCCACGGCTACTTCTTCACAGACAATGGCCGCGACTGGGAGGGCGATCACCCTGATGAAGAATTGAATTTCATGATTCCCGGAGCGGCCTACGGTTGGCCCGATGATGCGCCCGAGACTCCGATTCCATCTGGCACTGAAGCGCCCGTAGGTCGCTGGACGCCTCACACATCCATGAACGGCATTGATGTTCGTCCTGTTCACTCACCGCTTCCAGGATTGTCTCCCTCAGAGGGGTTCACTCTCTATGCCACGGTGTACGGTTCATGGAATACGTTGCTTCCTGTCGGTCAAGAAATCGTTCGCATTGACGTCATGCCGGGTGAAGAGGAGAACACCTACACGACAGACATTACGCGGTTTGCTTGGGATGCGGGCACCCCTCTACCTCTCGTGTTTCACCCTAACGGGACGTTATATTACGCTATTTTCGGTGGTGGAGGGCAACTCTTCACCATCGACGAAGTGGCAGATTCTAGTTGATGCCGCTCAAGCCAATTT
>CALGEM010000054.1 GCA_937881505.1 uncultured euryarchaeote | reverse complement strand
ACCGACGTAGCATCGAAGTCAGGAATCGAGCCCGCCTTTGCTGCTCGGTAGTACATCCCGAACCAGCGAGCACACTCGTTGAACGAATGTTCCAATTGACCCGGAGTCAAGAGGTTGCCCTTGAAATCGAAGAATTTCCCGTTGTTCTGGTGCAATTCGTCTTGCCAGACGTCGTCCATCTTGAGAACGTAGTATTCCTCGTCACCGGGCTTGCCCTTGGCGAGGTCTTGATTCAGGACTTCCACACCGTAGTGGACGGCCGTTCCCTGTGGGAAGAAGACCTTCGCATCACGGGGGACTCGCTTGATGTAGTTGAAGTAAAATGCAGCGGGGCACTTCAGCCAAAGCCCCAACTTGCTGGGGGAAATTTGGGTGTTGTTCCAGCGCATTCCATTCGAGCGAACAGGTTCACTCGTCATAGGGCAGCACCATCAGGCTGGATGCGTTCCACATGTCGCCAGAAGCCTTCTTGTAAGCGGCCAGCCAACCCTGCACTTCTGCCTTCGTCTCAGCGACAAATTGGACCTTCAGGCCCGCTTCGTCGTCAGTCTTCTCAATCACAACGTATTTCATGAAGGGGCCCTTCTGAGTCGTGGACTTAAATGTTCACAATGGTAGCCATCGCTTGGAGGCCAATTGCGACACCGAACATGACCTGCGTGATTTTCCAACGCCGGTCAATTTTGTCGGCCGCGGCCTTTGCCTGCTCCTTCACTTCCTTGAATGCGAGGCCCAGCAGGGCCTTGTCCTCCATTGGAATGTCGAGGTTCACGGTGACGCTGACGTTGGCGCCCTCTTCCTTGAGCGACTGTGCTGCCCCAGCAGCGGCACTGACTCCGAAATCCTTGATGGCGTCAGCGATTCCCAATTCCATCACCACGAGCAATTTCTGCCTTGAAGGCGGGCAGCGCCGTCCGAATGATGTCTTCGACATCTTCCCCCTCGAGCATCTGCTCCATCCGCATCACCAGCCACTCACAGTTGCGAATCCAATGGTTGAGCCACCAATTGTCGTGTGTTTCCTGTTTCCCATTCACCATTTGTAGCCCTCCTGTTCCTTCAGAAGCGAGCGGACTTCCTTGTGCTCTTCCAACAGACCCCGCAATTCCGCCTTTTCGTCCGAAATGCGCTCCTTCAGGTCCTTGAATTGCTCCCGCAATCTTTCGAGAACCTGCTTCTTGGTCTGGATGCGAAGATGCAACGAGAGTTCCTCGCT
>CALGEM010000053.1 GCA_937881505.1 uncultured euryarchaeote | reverse complement strand
TCTCCCGTCAACGCAAGGTCGTCATGGCCACGGTGTTGAACACCTCAGGAAGCGTGCCGGGAAAGACCGGTGCCCGTCTTGCCATGTCGTCGTTCGACGAAGCATGGACGGGCACGGTGGGCGGCGCTGGTCTTGAACACAAGGTGCTGGAACGCTGCCGCGGGCTTCTTCTTGAAGCGCATCAACCCTTTGCGGAGGTGTTGACGTTTGGCTTGAACAAGGGTGCGAAGGGCTATGAGGTAACACCCCTTGATTCGTTGTGCGGCGGTCGGGTGTCGATCGCTATCGAGGTGATGATTCCTATGCCACATGTTCACATCATGGGTGGCGGCCATTGCGGTGAGGCCTTGGCCACCACGCTTCACGGATTGGGTTGGGCGTATTCCGTCCACGACACTCGTGATGAATATGCTTCTATAGAAAAATACCCGCATGCGATTGAGCGTTCTTCGTCCTCAATTACCGATTTGTTGAGCGGGGAATCCGCCGAATCACTTGGTCGGTTTTCCGATGTGCTCCTTTTGGGTCATGACTGGTCCGAAGACCAAGAACGATTGCTGGGACTGCTCCACCTCTTGAACACCCCCGATGCTGTGTTGGACGGCGTGAACGCACCTCGTCTTGGTGTCATCGGCAGTCGTTCAAAATGGCAGGCGTTTGAGAAAACTTGCCTTGACGAGGGGCTACCTCAAGCACTCTTGGACCAAGTCATTTGCCCGATTGGACTCAACATCGGTGCTCAATCACCCGAAGAGATTGCAGTGGCGGTGGTCGCTCAAATCATGTCGCTTCACAAAGGGGTTAACCCCAACGACGCCACGTGGCGTCAAGATTGAGGGATGAAGACCTGCTCTCGGAAGTACTTCAACTCCTCAATGGATTCAAGAATGTCATCAAGGGCAAGGTGGGCGCCCTTCTTTGGGAATCGGGGAATATCGGTGTACCAACGCCTGCTCAATTCCTTAACCGTGGAGACATCGATCATTCTGTAGTGAAGGAAATCCAATAATTCTGGCATTTCCTTGTCGAGGAATTGCCGGTCGTTCCAGACACTGTTGCCGCAAAGGGGGGCCTTGTTTTCATCCACCCATTCGCGAAGGAAAGCGAGGGTGGCCTGTTCCGCTTCTCCTGCGCTGACACCCTCCTTGCGAATTCTGTCCACCAAGCCGCTGCGGTGGTGGTGGGTGGTGTTCCATTCGTCCATGCCATCAATGAGGGATTCTGGAACACTGATGGCAAGGTTTGGACCTGTAGCGAGGACGTTCAACTCACTGTCCGTGACGACGGTGGCGATTTCGATGATCGATTCCCTTGACAGGTCAAGGCCTGTCATCTCAAGGTCAATCCAGACCATGCGTTGCTCTCGCTTGTCCATGCCTTACCGGCGAAGGCGGCGGGTCTTGATTCTTCGCCGAGACTCGGGCGACTCACGCGTTTGAGTTATCGGTCTCGAACGTCAGCATGATCTGGCCGTTTGGTCCGAAAGCGACGACTGGAACATACCCCTCATGCGGCGTTTGTTCAAGCGAACTGAGAATGTTCTGAACGGCATCCTTTGGTAGGCGCAAGGCGAATCCTTCGCCGGTGTCCAAGAGGCCACTGTGGGCTTTCTTCGGCTTGGGGGCTTGAACAGGCTTCGTTTCCTCGACCTTTTGCTCAACGACTGGTTCGGGGGCCGTCTCTTCTTCCTCATCCTCTGCATCATCAACAAGGTCAATCTCGAGGTCGTCCTCTTCCTCCGCGGCTTCATCAAGCACTTCTACGGCTTCCTCCTCCTCTTCTTCCTCAAGATCCAATGCGGCCAGTTCAGCTTCCAATTCGTCTTCTTCGTCATCAACCTCCTCGTCCAAATCGACCATGGCTGGGATGTTCTTCGGGGCGTCGTCGGTTGAACCAGGGTCTTCATATTCAGCCATTTCATAGATGCCGTCTTCTTCGTTCATGCGCTGCATGAACAAGAAGGAGAACCCGAGGGCGACCATGCCCGTTAGAACAATGCCGATGGCGTTGTAGATCTCGCTCTCGAGCGAATTTGCGAACAAGAAGGCGGTGAGGATGGAACCGTAGCCTCCCACGCCTCGACGCCATCGAGCGTCGGCTTCGTCGCTGAACCCTTGGATGCCGATAACAACCAGATAAACCGTGGTCAGCAAGTAGGCAATGGACTCCAAGTTGACGCTGTCGAAAGCAACGAACAAACCGATGATGGTGTAGAGTGCGCCGCTGACGCCCAAACGGTCCATGAAGGCAAAGAAAGACTCGTCGGAATCCCACTTCAACGCCTTGTAATCGTAAACCATGTCGTCCCTCGCAGAGAGGAGCGAGAGCAGGAGGCCTTGGACGGCGAGGGTCATTCCCGTGATGGTTTGACGTTGGTCATCCGTGCCGACCTCGGCTTGCACCAGCAAGTTGACGACGCTGAACGTCAAGAGGATTGGTAAAGCGATGATGCTGTTTGGTCGACCGTCCTTGAGGGCGGAACGTGCCAAGAGGACCAGGCCGATCACGGGGCCGATACCAAAGAACACAGAGTAGCCACCAACATAGCCCAAGGCGCCGAGTTGCAGCGAAAGAGAGGCCGTTGAATCGGCAAGGTTGATGTCTTCCTCGGTGGTTGGAGGTTCTCGGAATAAAACTCCTCGTTGGTGCATGATGGCCATTGCGCTACCGGTCAATCCCGTGATCATACCGCTCCAGCCAATGGCATCCGCTTCTGTAATCGGTTGGAAGGTTTCACTGAGCGAGAACCCGATGTAAAGCGAAACAAAGAGTGCTCCGAGCATGTAAGGGAAGGTTTGGCTGTTGTTGGTGTACCAGAAGTAAGGCAGCAACACGAAACAGGCCAAGGTCGGTAGCCAGTAGCCGTCGGGTACGGCGCTGAACAAGGCGATGGCCAGCCAAATTCCCATGATGAACATGGTGAAACTCGATTCCAATTCATCGTCTTCAGAAGTATAGAGTCTGGACAATCCAAAGAGCATTTGTGTGCCAATGATCAATCCGATGAACGCAGGGAACGGTCCTGCATGGTCGTCCAAGAGGTACGTTCGCACGCTATCGGGAGCACTCTCCAGCATGGTGTTGAACAAGCCGTGTGAGTACCACCCGTTGCCCAAGAACACCAATACCAAGGGCATCAAGGAAAGCAGGAGGTAGAACTTGAACTGGACAACACGCATTGTCACCAAGAGCAGAATCGGCAACAGGAGCAGACCACCCGATGTATCGAGCATGGCCAGCAGGAGGAGCATGACGTAGGCAACGCCATCACTCATTCGGTCCAACTCGTTCGTGTCAATTCCCCGCCGTGCGATGACGGTGTTGACGATGATGGGGGCGCTGACGAGAATCAGGTCCAACAGTACGTTTGACATTTGGATGTCCGCCGAAGTACCCCAGACATTGTCTCCTAGAGCAAGGGAAAGAGGTGCTGCAATCAGGAGCAGGAGCGTGACGGCCGTGGCCCGAGTTGCCGAGCTGATGCTGGCCATGGCGAGCACTTCTCGAATGAGCATGCCAACAGGGATGACCATCAGCAGAACGAGGGCAGGTTGGTCGGCCCAAGTGGAAGCGTTGACGTCGCTCACGGAGAAGGTGAACATCATCAATGAGGAGAGGAGGCTGAACCGAGCCAAAGGTGTGAGTTCTCCCGCCTCAATGAGTTCATCAATGTCTTTTTCCTTTGGATCTTGAATTTCCCAAACATTCGTGTTGGGGTTGTAAATCAATTCATCCTGGTTGCCGATGCCGAACCAGTGATAGATGGAACCAACATCAAGTTCCTTGCCGGCTGCTTTTGCTGCGAGGAAGTACAGCACCAGACTCACCACGAAGAACTGCGGGCGAAGCCCCATTTCGACGACATCATCGAAAACAGAACTTGGGGGGAGTTCGAGGTTGTCCATGGCGGCGAGAAGCAAAACGGTGAACGAGGTAAATGCGAGCGCGAGCGTGATGTCTTTGCGTTGCTTCATGTTTGGCGAGGGGTATTGGAGCATCATGCTGTAGCTCATGAAGGTCATGTAGGCCACCAAGAGCCAAGGCAAGAACCACTCTGGGTCCAACACGGCTCTGGACAACACGACGGAGCCAAGCATGGCCAAACTGGTGCTCGTCTGGAGTTTACCAGTCCTTCGCCCGGCCTCTGAGACAGCGACCAAGAAGATGGGGAGCAATACGTGAAGCCACGTTCCACCGTATGTTTGTTTAGCGGTCAAATCTGCTGTGATGCCGGTCCAGTCGGTGATCAAGTACGAGCCACTGAAGGCAAGGATGGTGATGTTGATCACCCATGGCCGAGCAACCTTTGAGATGAACACCATGTAGGGGATCATGATCATGCTCAGCACCCAAGGTATGGTGGAGGCTTCGTGTGGCAAGGCCGCAAGAGCGACAGCAAGCCCCACAGGCATCCAAGGCACGCGTTGCTGGAGAACGGCCGGGAAATAGGCCAACAGAACCGTGACCCAAAGCGCTACTGGGATATTGATGTAGGCGGCGAGTTCAGGGTAATCACTTGCGCGGAACGGTCCGAGGATGAGGTTGAAATCGGGTTCGGTACGAGCCAGCGCAATCGCTACGACCACGGTGCCAATCAGCACGGCCGATGCTCGTTCCATGACTTCCTTTCGGAGGTCTTGGCGGGAGGCGTAGTAGCCTTGGAGGGCGATGATGAAAACCATCAGGGAAAGTGCTCCACCCATGCCGTCATCGGGGGCGTTGGTGTTCAACACCTCGTAGATGATGGGGACGATGCATGCTGCGACAGCGACCACGACAAAATTGAGTGCTCGGTTCGAACGCAGTGCCATCTCCATCGAGACGAAGGAAATCAAGACAATGGCAAGGCCGAGTTCCCAACTGACCACACTTTCAGACCAGCGAATCCACGGGCCGACACCGGCGATGAGGACGGCCATGGGGGCGTAGGTGGCGACGCCCCAGCCGAAACTGGTATCGCCGCTGTATCGCCTGAGGAGGAGGAAGTGCCCGAAGGTCAAGAGGAGACAGGTGGCTGTTTGAGCGTAAATACCGTTGGCATTCGGAGACCAATCCACTTCGGTGTAAGCATCGGGAGAACCAAACCAATCCAATTCGAGGGTTCCCGTGGCGTAACCCATCATGAATCGGGTACCCCATAGCACACCGACCGTTGAGAAGAAAAAGGCGATGCCGAGGAAATAATTCTGGATGTCCTTGAGCCTGTAGCCGTTTTTCTTTGATTGAAGTTCAATCAATCCGATTGAAACCAAGAAGGATGCCAAACCACCTACGAAGAGCACCAAAAAGTTCTGATTGGTGGCGTCTTCGTCGAAAGCGACGCTGAACACACCTCCCCAGATGGCCAGAAAACCAATGCCCATCATGACGATCTGTGAGAGTTTCATCAAGAACAGGTCGTCTCGATTCATGGATTGATTGGGTCTGACCATCGTGATGTTGTCTTGGGGAACATCAACGCCTTCAACAACGCCTCCAGTGAATCCCGAGGAAGGGGTTGGTTGTGCTCGTGCTCGTACAGGGGCGACTCTTCTCTTTGGTGCTGCCATGTGAATCGGTTTGAAATTCATCAATCTGCACTTAATATTTCACCCGCCAACCCCTGTGAGAACCCCGAGTTCAGCAAGAACGCTGGGGAGCGGACACTCACACGGTTCCAATGACTTGAAAGCCTGCCATTTACTGGAGTGAAACGAGGAGAATTTCATGAAACGCTCGTTGCTCAGTGTGTTTTGCTTTTTCTTGATGCTCGCACCCGCTTTTGCCATGGCGATGCCGGTGCATTCTTCGGCCGAAGAACCGGTGGAAGAAGGCTGGTGGATTGATACATCCCTTGATCGAAATCAGAACAATATCGGCGATATGGTTGAAAAATACCACGATCACCCGCTTTTCCTTGATGAGGACAAGACACTCCCCCTCATCATTGACTTTGACCATACGCCTACCGACAGCGATGTAGCCATGCTCGAACGTGAAGTCGGATATGTCCACCAGTGGGACCTACCTCGCATCGATGCCGTGGCGGGTCGTGTTCCCCACGCCATGATTCTCGAGACGACGACACTGCCCGGAGTGGTTATGCTCGAACTTGACGGCATCCTCCAGGTGCAAAACGGTGATGCAGCCGTCGTGCACGAGGTTGATCTTGCTCAACAGCAAACTGGGTACGACGGCTCCGGTGTCAGTGTTGCAGTCATTGATACAGGCATCGACAGCCTCCACGTTGGGCTTGACGACCACGACGATGACAACAGCACCCACGATCCGAAGGTGATTGCGTTTTATGATCCCGTGAACAACCCTGACAAAACCAACGGCACTGAAATCCAAGCCTATGATGACCAAGGCCACGGAACACATTGTGCGGGAACCGTTGCAGGAACGGGCGCACCCACCTACGAACACCCGGGAATGGCTCCACAAGCCAATCTTGTCGGTGTGAAAGTGTTGGATTCCGGTGGTTCGGGAAGTTTCTCTGTCGTCATGGCCGGAATGGAGTGGACCGTTGAAAATCGGTACAAATTCAACATCCGTGCTGCATCCATGAGTCTTGGAGGTCCGGGGCCAATTGAGTGGACGTCGTCTGAAGAAGACAGCGTCAACCGCTATGCTAACGAGATGGTCCGAGCGGGTATTAGTATGCTCATTGCCGCTGGAAATTCGGCAGCCCCAGGCACCATTGGAACGCCCGGTGGCGCAGAAGATGTCATTACCGTTGGAGCACTCAACAAAAACACGGCCATTGCAGAATACAGTAGTGAGGGCCCAACCGAAGAAGGCCGAGTAAAACCAAATGTGGCCTTCGTCGGTTCGGATGTGATGTCTGCTCAACACAACTCGGGTGATGGATATGTTGCCTTCAGCGGCACCAGCATGGCGACACCGGGTGTTGCGGGGACCGTTGCCTTGATGTTGCAGGCGAATCCTGACTTATCACCCTTTGATGTGCGAAACATTCTCCAAGAAACGGCCACATACCGAGAGTGCCACTACATGGCTGCCAATCAACCGTGTGCTGAAGATTTGATTCCAAAGAATCGGCAAAACAATGTTTACGGCCACGGACACGTAGAGGCGCTAGCTGCGGTCATGGAAGCGGCCCAACGGGACTATCAACTCGACACCTCAATCTCCATCTCCATCACCACTGAGGTGGGAATTGACGATCGCATCCACCTCATGCCAGGCGATGCAATCGAGGTTGACCTGAGCGGAGGTGTTGATACTTTCCAGTGGCGCAGTAATCACTTGCGTGACGACTGGGCAAACCTCCACACCTTTGACGAAGGCGATGAGAAAGCCATCCTTGATTTGACCACCATCGTCCACCAACTTGAGCATCTTCCAGGAATTGAAGTTGAAGGCAATCACACCCTCTCTCTGCGAGGTTTAATCGCCAATGAGAGCGGTGGACATTCTTCCTCGGCCCTTGTATCCGTGAATGTGATGCTGATGGACACGGCCAATGCCAAATCCTATGCTGCGAGCAACGGCGATGGTTTGTTTGGCGACCTCCCCTCCTGGGTTGGTCCCGTTATCATCCTCTTCCTCGTGGTTCTGGTTATTCTCGGTATGATCATCATCAACAAGGTTGAGGGCGCTGCAGAGGTTGAGGTCTTGGACTGGTCAAAACCGGATGAAGATATTGATGCCGTCGTTGTTGGGCATCTTGAAGCCGAAATCTTGGACTGAAGTGGTCAAGCCGTTGCACTGGCTTCGTTCCACTTCTCAAGAATCAGGGCACTGTCGTCCATGCGCCCTTCGTGTAAGTAGGTGATTTCACCTGCTCCGTTCACAAAGGCAAGCGAGCCTGGTCGAGTGATGTCCAGTGCCGTAGTAACATCGCTTCCTTTCATAAAGGCGTAAGTGGTTAGTTCAACCCCTGTATCACCATCTTCGTCGTCATGAGCGTTGGCCGAGTCATGCCATTCGCTCAAGGTCATTCCGTTTGCATTTTCTGCAGGGTCGGTGGACATGACCAAGACAGGAAGTTCAGGTTGTGTTTCCCATATTGCATGCATGGTTGTGAAACAGGGGTTGTTGCACCATTCAGCGGAGAAGATCACAATGAAGGCACTTCCTGCCATACGGTCGTTGTCGTATGTTTGGTTGTCATCAGCAACTTCTGAGAAGTTAGGAAACACCAGCGTTTTCTCCTCCTCTTCGCTTGTGCAACCCGTCAGCGGGGCGGCGAGGAGAAGGATGAGGACCAGCGCGTGTATTTTGGCCATGGAAATATTACATGTTGGTTGCTTATTCAAACCTTGCTCCCGCCGTCAGTTGGAGCGCTTATTTTGCAGAACAGGTGAAAAAAGGGGGAACAAAAGCCATTAGTCTAGCCAAAATAGGCGACTCATGAATTCATTGGGCCGAGGCATCATCCTTTTGCTTGCTTTGAGTTTACTCGCGCCCGTTTCGGCTCAATCCGGTGACTCAACGACATGTGCCTCCGGAACATCCACCGAGGACAGGCAGGGTTGTTTGGATTCGGACGGTGATGGCTGGTCGGACCCGGATAATGGATGGAACGAGAGCATGGGCGCCGATGCCTTCCCCGACAACGCCTCCGAACACAGGGACCTTGATGGTGATGGAATAGGGGATGTCGCCGACCCAGACATGGACAATGATGGTGCACTCGATGAGGTGGATGTATGGCCCGAGATTCCTGAACTTTGGTCCGACACCGACGGCGATGGTTACGCTGACCAAGGGCTTCACCCCATGAGCGATAACTGCCCGAACATCTACGGAAAGAGCAAGATTCGATTGAAGGGTTGTTCGGACATTGACGGCGATTTCGTTCCCGATGAATACGACGACGACGCTGACGGTGATGGCATTCGAAACGAGATGGAACGTTCTGCATCCTCCGGGACCATTCTCTACGACCCTTACAATGCGGATTCTACGCCCCCAGATGCAGACCAAGACACCATTCCAGATGTGCTTGATTCCGACAACGACAACGATGGATGGCCCGATTACATTGAAATCGACCGAGGGTCAAACATCTACGACGATGAGGAAACGCCGTTTACGATGTACTTTGGCTCAAACACCGGTATTTTCTACACGGGCGGTCTTGGTCCAGGTTCGTTCAGCTTTGAATACGATTCAGATTACACAGAACTCTCGGTTTCCGTGGTCAGTGAAATTGTGTTTGAAGAACTGGTCATTCCGCTCCTTTTGGTCCCAATTTATTTCGCCGTCTTTCTCTCGCGTCGTCGTGAATTCGGTCGTCTTCTCAAGGAGATTGATGCTGCAAAAACCATTGATGTTTTGCGTGATATCGAGGCCGAGGTCAACGAAGCGGTCAAGCAGCGCAGCATCAAGGTCTACCACGGACTGGTGTTGAGGAACGCGATTGAACTCAACGAAGCCGAGTTCAACGGAGAGTGCATTGAAGAGGAATAAGAGGCCACAGGCCCCCAATTATCAAAGAGTCCATGGACTACGGCAAGGCAGGGACGACCATGGTGGGCGATGAGCATGTTTCGATGATTCCTGCGCCTGAAGGAAAACGGTGGTCCGCCACGGTCAACGGCCAGCCATACGAGGTCCTCGCACCCAGCAACGCTGTGTTGCTCGATGTGCTACGAGACAAGGTGGGTACACTTGGTGTAAAGCGAGGATGTGATTTGGGCACCTGCGGTTGTTGCACCGTCATGATAGACGGGGTTCCAAAATTGTCGTGCCTCACCCTTGCTGGGCAAGTTCAGGGCGCCGATATCATCACGGTTGAGGGTCTTTCCGACGGTGCGCACCTCGCTCCAATCCAAACGTGTTTTGCCACCCACGGTGGTTCCCAGTGCGGCTTTTGTACGCCTGGTTTTTTGGTCGCCTCGCAGGCTTTGCTCAACGAGAACGACAACCCGAGCCGAGAGGAAATTGCCTGCGCTATTGAAGGCAATCTCTGCCGTTGCACTGGTTATCAACAAATCATTGACTCCATCGAGGCCGCCGCTGCCATTCACCGCGGGGACGTTGCCGCACCCGCACCTGCAAGCGACCCCCATCCCGACCCACACCCATCCGGTCCAGAGGAGCCCACGATGCCGCCCGGCCATGCGAAGTGATCATCATGGGAAGTTATCGTCAGCAACCGGGCGCGCCCTCATCAGAGGTCCGTAAAGACGGCAAGCGAGTCGCAGGAAAGCAAGTCTTCCCTCCACCTGGCTCAGGAGGAAGCGAGCCTCAAATGCGTCCAAGAGATTTGGACTTCATTCCAGAAACGGTGGGTGGCAAAGAGGCCAAACCAGCCGGCGACCACATTCACGACCGAGACCGAACCGGAACCGTGGTCGGCAAGCCCATTCCGCTGGTCGATTCGAATGCAAAAGTGACTGGTCAGGCCTGGTACGGCGACGACGTACGCCTGCCGGGCGAACTGATTGGCAAAATTCTTCGCTCACCTCATCACTATGCACGTATCAAGTCCATCGACACGAGCCGTGTTGAAGCCCTCCCTGGTGTCATTGCGGTTTCCACCGGTCAAGATGCACCCAATCGGTTTGGTGTTCTTCCGGTGACCAAGGACGAGCACGCTATGGCGGTTGAGAAGGTTCGGCACGTGGGCGATTTGGTCGCTTGTGTCGCCGCCGTGGATGAGGCAACCGCCATTGAAGCGCTTTCCCTCTTTGACATTGAGTGGGAGGAATTGGAACCAGTATTTGACCCCAAGAAGGGTCTTGAGGACCACGACGAACCCATTCACTGGCGCGGAAAGTACCACCTTGCTCGAACCAATGTGCAAAAGCGTGTGTTCCAGGAATTTGGCGACCGTTCGCTGGTGAAAACGCCGCATGCATCATCCCATGGCTCTTGGACCATGATGGGCGTTCACCACGGGTTCACTGAACCGCATGCCGTTGTGGCCCATTGGGACCCGAACGGACGACTTCAGCTCTACACTCCTCAACAAGTGCCGCATTACACCCACCGTGCGCTCTCCACGGTGTTGGATGTCCCCATGCACCAAATCAACGTCATCCGCACCTTCGTGGGTGGTGGCTTTGGTGGGAAATCCGACCCCTTCCCTCACGAAATGTGTGCTGCTCTGTTGGCTCGCAAAGCGGGTCGCCCCGTCCGCATCACCTTTGACCGAGAAGAGGTCTACTGGATCAACCGCGGCCGCCATCCAAGCCACATTGATGTGAAGATGACGGCCGATGATTCGGGACGTATCTCGGGCTTTGATATCGATGCGCTCATCGACGGCGGTGGCTTCGCTTCGTTTGGCCACGTAACTTCGTACTACAACGGTGTGCTTGCCACGGCGCCTTACGAATTGGGTTCCTTCCACTACACTGGAGCGCGAGTCTGGACGAATAAACCGGCTTCTGGTGCCATGCGAGGCCACGGGGCTGTCAACACGCGTTGTGCGGTTGAGGTCGGTCTTGACGAAATGGCTGAATCGATGAATGTCGACCCTATTGACTTGCGCTTGGCCAACTTACTCCCACCACATAGCCGAACCATAAGCGGTTTCCGCATCACCTCAAACGGGATGCGCGAAGCTCTCGAGCGGGTCCGTGAAGGCTCACAGTGGGACAAGAAATTCCGTCAACTTCCTCTCGGGAAGGGCATTGGTATCGGCTGCGGCTTCTTCATTTCAGGCTCAGGCCTTCCCATCCATTGGGATCCGAAGAATTTCCCACACGCCACGGTTCATATCCAAGTTGACATGGACGGCGGTGTGACCGTTCACACCGGTGCGGCTGATATCGGTCAAGGGTCGACCACAGCCGTGGCTCAAGTGGTGGCGGAGGTGTTGGCCTTACCCATCGAAATGATTCATGTTCGCAGCCATGAGAGCGATACGAGCCCTGTGGACCTCGGCTCCTATTCAAGTCGTGTCACCTTCATGAACGCCAACGCAGCCATCCGTGCCGCCATCGGCATTCGTGACCAACTGCTCAAGGCCGCTTGGGACATGTTGGGCTATCACCCGAACGTGTTGGTCCTCAACGACCGGCGTATCTATTACAAACACGACCCCGCAATCGGTGTTTCGTACCTTGAAGCGCTCCACAAGGCCCAGGCCGATACCGGTGCGCTCATCGCCCGAGGCGCCTACCGCTCGCCCCCGATGGGCGGCGTGCACAAAGGTGCTGCAGCTGGACTTGCTCCTGCTTATTCCTTCTCGGCTTATGTCGCAGAAGTTGATGTTGACGTCGAAACGGGATTGGTTTCCTGCACCAATGTTTGGGCCGCCCACGATTGTGGAAAAGCGCTCAATCCGCTGGCGGTGAAGGGGCAGATCATCGGCTCCTGCCACATGGGTCTGGGCCAAGTGCTGACCGAGAAGATGGTCTATGGGCGAACGGGTCACTTGCAAAACGCCAACCTCTTGGAATACAAAATTCCCAGCGTCCACGAAATGCCTCACGTTGAAGCCATCATCGTGGAATCCAGCGACCCTGAAGGTCCGTTCGGTGCCAAGGAAGCCGGCGAAGGACCCCTTCTCCCGATTTTGCCCGCTGTGGTGAACGCCGTGTACGATGCCATCGGTGTTAGACTACGAAACCTACCGCTTACGCCCGACGTGGTCTACGCTGGCATCGAGAAGCATGTCAAACAAAACGGGCTGGAGGATGCCGAAGCCATTGAACCACCTCGGCTGAAGCACGGACCGCTTCAGAGCGTACTCGTTGCTCGCAGCGATGAACACCGAGAACGAGACCGTTTGCGACAGCGAAGCGAGGACACCTCGGCCTATGTGAACGGCGTCTTGTTTGGCTTTGACCCTGACCGCCCCTTGGCGGAACAGGTCGACGGATGGCGGGAAGCGGATGAACCCCTCCCCGAACAGTTGGCTGAACTCGGCTTTGCAGGTCGTGCGTGGCTCAAAAAAGAACAGCGCCACATGGGAGGTGATGATTGATGCTGATGCCTCCGTTTGAACTTCATCATCCTTCCACGGTTGACGAAGCTGTTGAACTCGCTGCGTCCCTCATGGCCAAAAACGAGGCCTTTGACTGGGTCGCTGGCGGAACGGATGTCCTTCCAAATTACAAATGGCGCATCAATCCAAAGCCGCACGTGATTTCACTTGCCGGCATCGAGGAAGCTCACGCCCTCTCTTCACGAGAACTCGGTTGCATGGTGCCACTTTCCTCGTTAACCACCGAGAATGATGTTCACCCTTTGTTGGTGCAGGCAGCCTCAAAAGTGGCCTCTTCCTTGATTCGCAAGAGCGCTACCGTGGGCGGGAACCTTTGCCTGGACACCCGGTGTTTCTGGTACAATCAAAGCGAAGATTGGCGCCGTTCCATTGATTGGTGCCACAAAGCCGACTGCGGAACGGGCGCAGATTGTCGCGTCATCCCCAATCAGAACACCCTTTGCGTAGCGACCTACCAAGGTGATTTGGCGCCCAATTTCATGGTGCTTGACGCCTCGGTGGTGCTCATCGGTCCAGAAGGTGAACGCACCATGCCGCTCGTTGATTTCTACGAATTGGACGGTATGAAGAAAAACGTGCTCAAGACGGGTGAGTTCCTTCTCAAGGTCGTGCTTCCAGAAGAGGCTGCTCAACGCAAAGGGTGCTATCAAAAACTCAGGGTTCGGGATTCGTGGGATTTCCCAGAGGCTGGTGTGGCCGCCTCATGGGTACCAGGTAATGCCTCGAGCCTGATGGTGGCGAGCACAGCGCTCGAATCCATTCCTCGCTTGCACACCGAACAAGTGGAAGAGCACCTTACAGCGGGCGACCTCGATCCACTCGCACTGGCAAAAATCGTTCAAAAATCGGTGAAACCGGTCAACAACACAGCGCTCCCGCCTCGCTATCGTCGAGCGATGGTGAAGACGTTGACCAAGCGAGCCCTGTTGGACATTCTTGAGTGAGGTGAAGATGTGAGGCCAAAGGTTGCAGTCATGGTGAGCCTTCTGGTTCTCATGGGGCTTCCTGCCGTTCAGGCTCAAGACATGCAAGGCCCTTCGTGGGAGATGGGGTGGGTAACCGATGTTGACCCGAAATACGTCGTCGAGCTTGAAGAGGATTGGGACTTGACGGGCGAGTTGGTCGTCTACGTCTCCAACGATGGTCCTGCTGCACTGAATTTGGCCTTGTCATACGATTATGACGAGGATGGCCCGTTCTCGTTTGATGGTCCCGACGACATTGAGGTTGCAGGAAACACGAACGACACCTTCACCATCAGCATCACGGGTGTCGATGCCCAAACAGTGCGTGCGTTTTCGCCGTCCTCAAGCCTTGAGTTGACCGTGTCGGGTGAAGAAAAGGTTGGCGACTCAACGTTGCGCTCTCAAGATGTATCGGCCGACATCACGGTGCCTCGGATGTTTCGATTAATTCCGAACCTCATCGCACCGACCGACACCCTGTTTTCTGGTTCATGGGTTGACTTCACCTTGGAGGTCAGCAACCTCGGCAACACCCAGGACGCCATCACCATGGGTGAAGCCACCGTACGAAGTTGCCCCCACCTCAGCGTCACGGGTTTGGAGCAACTTGAGAACACGGTGGTCCAAGTCACCAACGCCAACGGCGATAACGCCGTGGTCTTCACGCTTCGTTTGGAGGCCAGCACCAGCCATCAAGAGCGGACCTGTGAAGTTTCCATCGCAGTGGAATCCGAAGGCGACGAGTCTCAGCGTTCGAGCACCATCAATGTGGACGTTGTTGCACCGGAGGTCTCAGAAACGACCAACGAAGAAGAGGACGAGGAAGACCAACCGCTCGTACCGGATTCCTCCTCCTTGCCGTGGGTCTCCCTGTTCGATGTTTTGACGGTCACACTGGTGGCACTTCTCGTCACTCGCTGGCGTCGGGTCTGATTTGAAAGAGTACTCCGAATGTGTAATTTTTCGTCAATTAACCCCTTTTTCCGCTGAGTCATATGTTTGACTGCGTCTCAAAAATCAACGGATGGCCCTGCCCATCGTTGAGCAACTATTATGTGTGGAATGTGTCTCCGAAGGTTGTAAATCTGTGCATTATGTCACAGGAATCGTGGTGATACAATGGCTGAAGCCGAAAAAAGCAGTCTGAGCCTTGAAGCATGGCTCATGATTGGTTTGCTGGTTTCGGTCGTTCTTTCCACGGCCGTTATCGCCATCGTTTCAGCCGGAAAGACCACCGTTTTCTCACCCTATGAGAACGGTTCAGAATACGAGGAACAGCAGTTGACCTTCATGCGGGACAGCTTGGAGGATTTCACTGTGGCCAACACCATGTCCACGCCCATGCTGGTGAACGATTGGCAAAACCCACACCGCACCCTGCTGGTCATCGCTGCACCCGAGAAACCCTTTGATGCAGCCGAAGCCGCTGCTATTCACGACTTCGTCACCGAACGTGCAGGAAAGGTCATCTTGGCCTCCAACTCAACCAACGCCCAACTCGTCGCAGAGGAATTCGGCGTGAAGTACTTTGACGCTCCCGTTCGTGATGATATCGCCACTGGACGATATTACGAGGTCACCAACGACAACGGCGATCGAATCACCCCTGACACCAAGAAACTCTGGTCGGTCGCCAGCGTCACCCGTGATGTGAGCACCATGGGCGATGAAAAGGCTGTTCCGTGCTCGGAAGACGACGTGAAGCAGGAGAACGTTCAGAACTGCAGAATGCCGGTGCTTTTCCACCGACCAACAGCCATTCAGGTGTTGGATGAGCAAGCCGATGAAGGCCGAAACGTCCACGTCCTTGCCTCCGCCTCCACCTCCGCTGAAATCGACGCAGGTAAGGGCGAATCCAATCCAACCCTTGGTGAGGGTGAAACCGGCTTGATCATTCGAATTGATTACCCCGGCCAAACCGTGCTCGACCAGCGTTCTCTCAGTTTGGGAGGCGACATCGGTGAAATCAGCGCCACCGGCAGCATCGTGTTCGTTTCGGACCACTCGGTTCTGGCCAACCACCTTTGGGACCAGGATTACGCCGAGGAGACCGGGAAGCAACAATGCGACTCGCAACTCTACATTCAGTTTGGCCACATGTGTTGGGACACCGATTCAGAAGGCTTGAATCAAGGTCTTGGCGACACCACTTGGCGTGGCAACGAGGCCTTCTTCACCGCATTGATCAACGACATGATGGAGTTTGACAACGACGAACTCTCTGCCACCATCGCTCGTACCACGGATAATTTCAACATCGTGTTTGACGAAAGCCGACACGTCTCGAGCACCCTCTCCATGCCCTTCACAGAAGCCATGGGCGCCATCGTTCTCTTGACGAGCGACGGTGTGCTCAAGTGGCTTATCATCCTCAACCTCTTTGCCCTCTTGGCCATCGCCATCATGGTGGTACCTGAGAAAGAAAACTGGCGTCACGTCTTTGACTTGACGCGATTCAGGGAGCGTCCGACAAAATTGGACCCCTCCCAATACCAACGGCGGACCCGTGAGGCTTTCCTCACCAAGGTCCGCAACTTCAATGACCTGACGCGCGAAGAGTTTGCGCGCAAGTCCCCCGCGGAAGTCATGCAGATGATCCGCGAACCCCGATTGGTCGAACTGGTGAGTTCGAACCGTGTCTACTCCAACGATGAATTGAGGGAGCTCATCCCGCACATACGTCGTTGGGGAAATTGAAACAAGGAGGATAAGAAATGCAACCCCCAGCCCCCCCAGCAGCCCCGCCCGCGCCTGTTCCTGCAGCGCCAGCAGCACCGGTGGCCCCTGCCGCACCCGCCGCACCCGTGGCGCCCGCAGCACCCGCCGCACCTGTTGCACCTGCAGCACCGGCCGCTCCGGCCCAGCCGAAGCACCAGAGTACCCCTGAAGTCCGAGAGCGCCTCAAGGCCGTCGGTGCGATTGCCCAGGCAATCTCCGCCGAAGTCCAGAAGGTCATTATCGGTAAGTCACACGTCATTGACAACGTGCTGATCAACATCCTGTCAAACGGAAACCTTCTCTTCGAAGATTACCCTGGTTTGGCAAAGACGTTGATGACCAACACGTTCGCCGATGCATTGGGTTGTGACTTCAAGCGTGTTCAATTCACGCCTGACCTGCTCCCCGCTGACATCACCGGTACCAACATCTACGACGCCAAGAAGGGCGAATTTACCTTCAAGCCCGGTCCATTGTTCTGTAATCTCCTCCTCGCTGACGAGATTAACCGTGCACCTCCCAAGACCCAAGCTGCACTGCTTGAGGCCATGCAGGAGAAGCAGGTGACCATCGGTACGGTGACCCACAAGTTGCCCGCTCCGTTCATTGTTATGGCCACCCAAAACCCGGTTGAACAGGAAGGTACCTACCCACTTCCCGAAGCGCAACTTGACCGTTTCATGTTCAAGATGTCCGTCGGCTACCCTGACCGTGCAGACGAGGACGAAATCCTCGCCCGCCGTATCAGCCGTGGAAAGGACGCCGTCGATGTCGACGTTATCACCGACCCTGCTCGTGTCATCGCCATGCAGCAAGCCTGTGAAGACGTCTATGTTGACCCAGCCCTGCGCATGTACATGGTCGAGATTGTGTCCCGCACCCGTGAAGACCCTCGAGTTCTCGTCGGCGCTTCGCCTCGTGGTTCCCAGGCTTTGCTGAAGACCTCCCGAGCAGCCGCTGCTCTCCGAGGTCGCGACTTCGTCACCCCCGACGATGTCAAGGCCATCGCCGAACTCGCCATCGCTCACCGTATCATTTTGAAGCCAGAGCACCAAATCAAGGGTCTCGAACCAGGAGAGGTCATCCAGTCCATCCTGCGTGAAGTCCCTGTGCCAACGGTTTGAAGTTGAAACGCAAACACACTGAGGTGAATCAAACATGTGGAGTCGCAAGTCAGCCATGCTTGGCAGCCTAGCTGTTGCCATGTACTTGCTTGGCTTGACGCTCCGAAACACCCAACTCGTTACGATTGCCGTGGTTATCTTCGTGTTCCTAACATGGGCTGCACTCATTGGGAACCATGCGGATGTTGCATCAAGCGGTCGTCGTGCTGAAGAATGGAGTGGTGAGGAAGGCGTTGCCTTGGGCAACGTTGTCGCCATGCGAAAGCTGTCCAGCGCACGCATGTTTGAGGATGGAGAATTGAATGTCACCCTGCGAATGCAGAACACATCGTCGCTGCCCAAAATTTTGGAAGTTCGCGACCGTGTTCCTGAAGTCATGCGAATCAAGGAAGGTGCCAACTACATCTTGATGGAACTCGGCCCTCGCCGAGAGACCTTCATCGAGTACACCGTTGAATGCCCACTGCGAGGTTTCTACAGCCTCGGGCCGGTTACCGTCCGCATTCAGGATGCCTTTGGCTTGTTCCACAAGGAAAAAGAATTGCACGTTTACAACGACTTCCTCGTGTTCCCCAAGATGGAGGACCTCAAGGAGACCTTTGTGAAGTCCCGTGTTCCAAAGATCTTCACCGGTGCCGTCAACATTCGACAACCCGGTCCTGGTTCGGAGTTCTACTCCCTTCGTGAGTACTTTGAGGGCGATTCCTTCCGTGCCATCAACTGGTCTGCCTACGCACGCTCGGGTAAACTCATGGTTAACGAGCGCGAGCGAGATGCTGTTTCCGACGTCATCATCATCGTGGACTCCCGCGCTGTTGCTGAAACGGGTCCGGTTTCTCGCAACGCTTTGGTGTATTCCACCCGAGCAGCTGCATCGTTGGCCAAGTACTTCCTTGGCCGCCGTGACTCCGTTGGTGTTATCGTGTACGGTGATGAAGTGGTCAGCGTTGACCGAGATACCGGTAAGAAGCAACTCTACGTCATCTTGACCAAGTTGGCAGGCGCCGTCGCCCGTGGAAACATTCCGTTGCAGGTTGTGGTGAACCGTATTCTGCCCCACATCAACAAGGGCAGTCCCATCATCTTCCTCTCAAACCTGGAAGATGACCCGACCATCGTCAATGCACTGCGAGACTTCCGTGCACGAGATTTCGATGTCACTGTGCTTTCACCATCCTCTCTTGAGTTCGAATTTGATGCCAAGCGCATTGACCGAACCGGATACGAGGTCATGAAGACCGAGCGAGACGTCCTCATCGGCGAACTCCGTGGTCTTGGCGTGAACATCATGGATTGGGAGCCAGACATGCTCCTCTCCACCGCTCTTGCAGGAGCACGAGGTTTCTGAGGTGAAGTTATGGCCATCAATCGACCTTCTGCCGACACCTCGCACCTGTACGACGGAAAAACGGTTCGTTCTTCAGCGCCGTCTCGCAAGAAGGCCGCTGGCCAAGTTGGCGCTGGAAGTGAAATCCCCAAGGACGCCATCCCTACCGTTGAGATTCCATCCTTCATCGAGAGTTTGCTCGGCGGGCCCCTTGTTCCAAAGATGAAGTTCCTTCCACCCGATAAGATGGTACAGAACCTCCAAATCGGTGTGTACGGTGTTTTGGTAGCCTTGGCTTTCTTGACCTACATCATCTCCCCTCCACAAGGGACGATTTGGTACATTCTCACGGGCAGCCTCGGCCTGGCCAACATCATGCAGTTGACCATCATCGCAGCCGCCACGGTCCTCGGATTCATGGGGACCTTCAAGCGTGATGCACGCTTGTCTCTTGGCAGCAATCTGTTGTTCATCTTGGCCATTCTGCGATTTGCCTCTTCCACCACTTCACTTTCCAACAACCTGCTTAATTTGCAAGACAATCCGACCATGCTTTCGGTTTTGGTGGTTGTCTACGCTGTGTTGCTCATCATGTACTTTGAACTCAGCAACGGTGTCATCCGATATTCGATGCTTGACACGAGTATCCGAACCAACGAAGTCTACGTGATGAACCCCAAGAAGATCGTTTCCAAGTACCACCGCTCATTGGTGATCAACCCCGTTCTTGCCACCTTGTTGGCTTGGTTTGTGTTGTCTGCGAACACCATCCTCCCATGGATTGTTGGCATCTTCTCTGGCGATACGGCGAACCGCATGCGTGAATCCGTGGAGTTGACCTCAGTTTACGGCGTTGCTCTCGGTACGATGTTTGTCTTCATCA
>CALGEM010000052.1 GCA_937881505.1 uncultured euryarchaeote | reverse complement strand
TCTCAACCCAGCCACGAAATCGTCAATCGACTTACCATGGTAGGAGAGCAAGCGAACCCCGTGCAGTGAAAAGTCACAGGGATTGCCGACAAAGGTCGTGGTGTTGTAGTCCTGCTGGATGTCTTTTTCGAAGGTTGGTTGTGGTTCAGCAGGTCGTACAGCATCGTGGTTTCCTGGCAACATCAAACATTCCACCCATTCGGGAAGCAGTTCCAATAAACGAGCAAATTCACTGTACTGAGCGAATAAATCCGGGATGGCCAACTCTTTGTCTTGCCCGGGGTAAATGCCAACTCCGTCAACGCAATCTCCGGAGAGAATGAGATACTTGATGGTCTTCGCCAGCGGATCGGTGTGGAACCAACGCACCATCTTGTGCCATTGCGCTTCAAGGAAGGTCTTGGAGCCGACGTGAATGTCGGAGAGGAAGGCGACGCTCACACCAGCATCGGCGCTGACCTTCTGGTGTTTGGTTTCAAGCGGAAAGTGCAAATCGTCAACATAGAACACATCACCCGTTTGGCTGAACGTGCCTGAGACGCCCATGACGTCATCGGGCATCAAGCCCGCTTCGAGAATTTGTTCATGAGCACGGTCCCGATCTTCTCCGCTTCGCTTCGTGAGCAAGCAGGTCATCTCCCCGGTTTCATCTTCCAAGCCCCACATCAGGTGGCCATTCTTCGTGTAGCGAGGTTCGTTGACCAAGCCGATGGCTACGGCCTTGTTATCGTAGCCCTGGTAGCGAGAATATTCGGCCAATAATCGTGAGATTTCCTGATGCTTACGAGGAAGGTTTGAGTTTTGGATGATCAACTTACGAATGCTTTGCAAGCGGTCGTTGAAACACGCCGTGATGTCGGTCATCTTCCCCTCTGTAGTGGAATTGCCGGTGATGTCGTAGTGCACGGTGATGTCGGAGGCGGCGTCGCTGGCGTGCATGGAAAAATCCGCGTCGTTCCAATCGGGCAGGTTGTTGCGCAACAACAGGTCTACCGGTTCAGGTTCCGCTATCGGTGCGATGGTTCGGGCCAAATCTTCTGCAGGTTGGGCGATCACATCGTTGACGGCGGTTGGGGCGGGTTCCTGCCCTCCAGCTCCTCCTGCGTGAGCGATCATTTCATCGAGCATTGATGCGGTCAGCATCCCGCCTGAAAGGTTGAGCGCTCCTGCTGCCTCAATGACCGATTTTGGGTCGGTGAGGTTGAGCAGACGGTCTTGCAGCGATTGAGGGGCGAGCAGCCGCTGGCTGCGCAAATGGGCGACGATGTCGGACCAAGGCTCACCCATAACCCGAATGAAGGACGACGATTCAAAAGGTATGTGCCTTGGTTGGAAGGAAGAGATGTTCACTCTTCTTGGTCTTCCGACCATTCCACTTCAAGACCGATTTCTTCGCCTTCTTGTTTTTCTGACCACGCTTCGTCTTGCCATGGTGCATGTTCTCGGGCTTCTTGGTCGCGGCGTTCACGCTCCTCTTCCCGTTGCTGCTCAAGTCGTTCCGCTTCGAGTTCTGCCATTTTCGCATCTATTTCCTCTTGCGTTTGACGAACCATGGCGTCATCCCAGCATTGCATGGCCGAGAGGAGCGCGAAATAGACGAAACCGGCTTTGTTTTCTGCTCGTGTTCCGCCAATTTGGGTCCGGATGGCGTTTGCCCAGCCGTGTATGGAAGCAATACCCACGTAGACGGTTCCCACCGGTTTTTTGCTGCCTTCGTTGGTCGGTCCAGCAATACCGGTGACGGAAATGGCGTAATCCGCTTCTGCTCGCTCAAGTGCACCTTTTGCCATCATGATGGCGACCTGAGCAGACACGGCGCCCTTGTTCGCTAATTCTTCGGGGTCGACGCCGAGTTCCACGATTTTGGCGTCGTTGGCGTAGGTCACCCAGGATTTCTTGAACCAGGAACTGGCACCGGCAATGTCCGTGAGGGTGCTGGCGAGCAGGCCGCCCGTACACGATTCGGCCACGGTGAGTGAGTAGTTGTCACTCTTCAGTTTGCGCACCAGCTTGGCGGCAGCGGCCTGGATATTGGCATCCATTGACCACTGGTCAACGGCGTGGGTTTTGAGCGTTCCGTTGGGGGCGCACTTTTCAAAAAGGGGTTGATGCAGGGCGAGTTGGGTCTGTGGTCTAGCGGCTATGACACCTCCCTTACACGGAGTTGATCGAGGGTTCGAGTCCCTCCAGACCCACTACCAAAGGAGCAATTCAACCGGTTGGTCGGTGGCCAGGACCTTGGTGATGCCACTGGTGTCCTGCAAAGCGATGGCTTCGTCAACATCCCAGACCAAGAGCAGGTGAACGGCACGCATCCACAACCCTTCTTCCACATTGATACCTCGGTGGTCAACGGCCACCAAGACATCCTCCAGTTCGCTGAAGGCCAAGGCTGCGGTGGCCTGTGGTAATTCAGAACCTTTGATGATCAACCAACGGTGGCCTTGAAGCGACGTGCGAATATCATCGCCAAGGTCGGAGAAAGCAATTGTTCGCACGGTCTCACATCGCATATCGAAGCAGGGCGACGGCGCCCCCAAAACCCAACAGTTGTTCGCCAGCATCGTGGTCGACCGAGCATTGGATGACCTTGCCGGAGAATTTTTCAACAGTTTCAG